>JAYTPS010000085.1:0-6875 GCA_043747155.1 Flavobacterium sp.
TCCGTTTGTAGAAGTTAAAATAAATACTGGAGCGGTTCCGTTTTGACAAGTTGGAGTAATTTGAGCAAATGTTGCTAACGTTGGAGCATCAATCGTTACGTTTAAAGTAGTAATACTTGCACATTGTCCAGGATCTGGAGTAAATGTGTATACAAATGTTCCAACTACTGAAGTATTGATTATAGCTGGCGACCAAGTTCCAGTAAATCCGTTAATAGATGTTGAAGAAAGTGATGGTGCAGTTGCATTTTGACAAATATTTGGAATTAAATTGAATGTTGGAACCGTTAATGGAATAATTGTAATTGTAAAACTATTTTCGGCAGTACAATTTGGCGTTGTTCCACTTTGAGCAAATACATATAATAATTGACTAGTAAGTATAACAGTTCCAGCTGAAATCATTGTGCCTGTTCCATTTGAACCAGTAAAATAATTTCCAACCGAAAGTGTTGGTAAAGTGTAACTATTACATTCTGTAACATTTGTTGGAGCATCTGGAATTGGAATTGCAGTTACTGATACTATTGTTGTTCCAGTTGCAGTACATCCTGAATTATTAACTATAACTTGATAAGTTCCAGCTTGAGTTACATTTATAGAAGCTGTCGTATTCGGTAAAATAGTAGCATCTAATGTCCATGAATAAGTTACATCTGATGGATTATAGTTAATTGGTGTTACAGTAATAGTTCCAGTAATTCCTGCACATGTAGAAAAATCTGAAGTAATTGTAAATTGTGGAGTTAAATCTTGAACAACTAAATTAAATGGTAAAACAGAATAACATCCAGAGATATTATTTTCAACTCTAACATAAACTGTTTGTGTATTTGGTACTGTGTTAGTGTAAAGTGTTGGTAATACATTTAGTTCACCATTTGCATCAGTTACAGATGCATAATAAGTAACATTATAATTTGCTGGATTTAAACTACCTAGAGCAGCAACATTATTTTGACTAAGATCAAATTCTGAAAAAGTTAAATTGTTGCAAGCAAATAAATTATTAGGTAATCCTGCAATTACAGGATCATAAAATTCAATAATTACCGAATCAGTTGCTGCACAAGTTGTACCTATATACTGAGCGTTTACAGCATAAGTTGCTTCTTGTGTTACAGTTAAATTAGGACTTGTTTCTCCAGAAATTAAAACTCCGTTTTGAGTCCAAGTAAATGTATATTGAGTTGGATTTAAACCACTTTCAATTAAGAAGGAATCTCCAGCACATAAAGCATTTCCGTTAGATTCTAAAAAGTCACTACCTAATTCAATATTTCCAATGTCAAAACTTCCACCTTCAATAAAAACTGCCGAGTCAAAAGCTGTATCACTTCTATCAGCAATAACCAATTTAATATGATATTGATTTCCAGGAATTACAGCCGATGCAGCAGTCATTGGAACTGTTAAACCATTAAAATTTATTGGAGCACCCAAAATGTTATCACCATTTGGATTACCATAATAAGTATCAAAATAGGTTGGATTTACTGATGCGCATCCATTATTATATAAAGCATCTCGAATTGTAACTACAGAAATTGGTGTTGTTGTAGTTGGAACAATAGCTAAGTTAGTAGTTATTCCTGTAGAAATATCTGTTAGTAAAAATGCAAATGCGTCTGAGAAAGTACATTGAAAAGTTCCATATTCATCAGATGCAAAAATAAAGTTGAAACTTATGTTATCTGTTAATGGAACAAAATTAAATTCTAATTTTGATGCATTTCTTGAATTCATTGGTGCTCCTGTTGCTGCAAGTATAATTGCTTCCAAATCAGTATCACCAAGCCAAGCATTAGTTCCGTCACTTAAAATAGTTGTATTTGGTCCAGGTGCATTTGTAGCGTTACCAGTTGTTAAAACTAAACCTTCATTAAAAGGAAAGTTTGATCCATTTTTATTAAAATATCCTATTCCGTTAGTTGATCCAAAGTTAGTTCCTGTAGATGAAGTAACATTTGTAACACTTGCACAAGTGGTATTTAATAAAACGTTTTCAACTAATTGTGTGTTGGTATATAATGTTGAACTTGTTGAAATTGGTGGAGGATTTAAAGTACAAAAATTAAATGGTCCAGCCCAAGTACTAGAATCTGTAGGCGAACAAACTGATCTTACATAAAAATCATAACAATTTGAGGCAACCAATCCAGTTGCTGTAATAGAATTTACTGACGAAGATAAAAATCCAGTAGATGTAGCTGTTGGTGCTGGTGAACCTTGAGGTAAAACTAATATTTCCCAATTAGATGAAGTACTCGTATCAGGATTTGGTAATTGTGTCCAACCTAACAAAGCACTTGTTAATGTTATACTTGAAGCATTTAATGTTATTGGTTTTATACAGGTTGGTGGCGGAGCACAAGTTACATTGGCAACCCAACCAGCTAAATTTACTGATGCATCACTTCTAAATCTAAAAGTTAAACATCCATTAGCTGCAGATGATGTAAATGGTCCGGGAATTGCTGTTCCCCAATAAGATCCAGCCAAACCGCCAGGAACATTTCCTGCCGGATTTGTACTAGCAATTTGTGGTGATGCAATTGTACTTCCATCAAAAACATATAATCCATCCCAAGTTGCTTCAGTATTAAATGCAGTAAATGTTACAGTAACTTGTTGACCTGTAATTACTGGGCAAATTGTTACTGTACTGTCTGAACTATTTGCATAGTTTGCACCAACTCCACCAGGATCAGTAAAAGTACCGCCACAAATTGGTGGTGCAATAGGAGTTGTTATTGTTCTAGGATTAGACCAAGTACTTAAATCTGATGATGAACATTCACTTCGAACATATATATCATAGCAAGCTTCTGAATTTAAACCTGTTAATACAAATGGATTTGTTGTTGTTGTAACCCAACCTGTTGCTGTTGCTGACGGAAAAAGTGAACCACATGGTAAAGCTAAAACATTCCAAGTTGTTGCAGTGCCATTTTCTGTCCAAGCTAAATTAACTGAATTATAGGTTATTGCTGAGGTAGTTACAGAAGTTGGTTTTGGGCAAGTTGGTGGCAAAGAACAAGTTACATTTGCAGCCCAACCAGCTGCAACAGTTGCTGCACCACTTCTAAAACGGAATGTTAAACATCCATTAGAGGCAGTTGATGTAAATGAACCAGGATTTGTTGTGCCCCAATATGAACCTGGTAATGCACCAGGAACAGTTCCGGCTCCATTTCCGCTAGAAAATATTGGTGATGTAATTGTATCTCCATTAAATATATAAAGTCCATCAGCATTTATTTGAGTATTAAATGATGTAAAAGTTACTGTAACTACTTCGCCAACCACAGTTGGACAAATTGTTACAGTAGAATCAGTATTATTTGTATAATTAGCAGTTGATCCTCCAAGATCTGTAAAAGTGCCGCCACATGCTGGAGGAACTTGTAATGTTGTAATTGTTCTTGGAACTGACCATGCACTAATATCTGAAGTTGAACAAATTCCTCTTACATAAATATCATAACATGTATCTGGATTTAATCCAGTTAATACAAATGGATTAGTTGGAGCTGCAACAAAACCTGTTGACGCTGGTGTTGGTAATAGTGAACCGCAAGGCAAAGCCAATATTTCCCATTGAGTTGCACTACTTGGATTAGTCCATGCCAAATTTACAGTTGTAGTTGTTATTGCAGTTGCTAGTACAGCTGTTGGTTTTGGACAAGTTGGTGCTGGAGCACAAGTAACATTAGCAATCCAACCTGCTAGATTTACAGATCCATCACTTCTAAATCTAAAAGTTAAACATCCGTTTGCTGCAGAAGATGTAAATGGCCCAGGAATTGTTGTTCCCCAATATGATCCAGCCAATCCACCAGGAACATTTCCAGCAGGATTTGTACTAGCAATTTGAGGAGATGTAATTGTATTTCCATCAAAAACGTATAATCCATCCCAATTTGTCTCGATATTGAAAGATGTAAATGTAACAGTAACTAATTCTCCTGTAACTGTTGGACAAATGGTAACAGTTGAATCAGAATTGTTAGCATAATTAGCTGTTGGTCCAGCGGCATCAACAAAATTTCCACCGCAAACTGGCGGAGCTGTAGTTGTTGTAAAACTAAATGGTCCAACCCAATTACTTGAAAATCCTGAGGAGCACAATGCTCTTACATAAAATTTATAGCCAGTATTTGCAGTTAATCCTGTAGCAATATAAGGTAATGCTCCACTATAAACAACACCAACACCTGTTGCAGTTGATGCAGCAGGTAAAACTTCAATTTCCCATGAAGTTGCGCCACTTGGATTAGCCCATGATAAACTTGCTTGGTTAAATGATATGCTTGTTGTTGTTAAAGCTGTAGGATCAAGACATTGTTCAACAATATTTACATTGTCTAACAACCATCTGTCTCCACTAATTCCAGAAACAGTTTGAGTATATTTCATTACAAAAGCAACATAAACTTGTGTTCCAATCATTGCTGCCGGAAAATTTATTATTTTTTCTGTATAAATATTAAATGCATTTTGAATTCCAGCTGGATCTAATGTTAATTGATCTTCGGTATATTCAACAAGTTGAGTTGTGTAAGCTGCTGGATTGTTTTGTGTTGCAGTTGATGGTGCCACTTTTATTTGATATAAAGTGCCTGTATTACCATTAGTAAATGTACGAGCAAAAAATCGTAACTGTCCATTTGCAGGAATCGTAACTAGTGGAGTTGCAAGAAAATCTTCTGAGGTGTTTCCAATTCCTATATTTTCTCTATTTACATAAGCTGCATTTGTACCAGCATAAACTAGTGGTGGTGTAACAACTCCATTATTTATTCCCCAACGTTGAGCGATTCCAACGCCGTTATCGAAAACTGCCCAATTACCAGATGTTAATGTCCAGTTAGTAGACGGCAATGCATCTGGACCAGTAGTACTCTCAAAACCTTCTGTTAGTTGAGAATGTCCAACTAAAGAAATTAATAACGTTAAAATTAATAAAGTAATTTTCTTCATAATAATTATTGTGAAATATTGATTTATTTGTAAAAAGTGTTATCAAAAATATAAAAAAAAACTAAAGTTTTATCATTAAATTTTAAAAATACCTCCCAAAGTGATGATTTTTTGTAAAAATAAAATTTCCTGCTCTGCTTTATCGCTTGAATAATTTGTGGTTTTTATATCATTCATATTGATATATCCACCTTTTAATTCTGTTTGAATAAAGAAATGTTTATAAAAGGTAAAGTTTAATCCTAATTTTCCTGAAACTCCAAAACCAGAAAGATGAAAATCATCATGTCGAGGATTACCTAATAATTTAGCATTTGTTTTTGGCAATAATATTCCTACGCCAACTCCTTCTGTAAAATTTATTTGAAATTTATCTGTATTTAATATTTTAAAAATCCTTGAAATATCATCAACTCTAGAAAATTCAGTATTTATATAATTTAATCCATCGGTATGTTCAAAAGTTAAAAAATCCTCAGTTAAAAGTACTTGATTATTTGGTAGTGATTCGCCATAACTTCCCTGATTTGGATAGTAACCATTTAGTGCAACTGCTCTGTATTGATCAATGACATATTTCATATGGTCAAGTCCAATAGAAATGTTATAATGGTCATTAATAAAATATCCTAATCTAAAATTAGTTTGCGGAATGGTCATTCTTGAAGGATTTACATAATCAAGATGCCAACCCTTAGGTTTGTCATTGGCAATAACATCATATAATGTAAAATCGTAATTATTTCCATAATAATGAATATCTGATTTTGAGAAACTCTCTCTATTTCCTCCCCAATAAACATAAAACTTTCCTTTATTGTGGGAAGAATATTTTTGCTTGTTAATTGAATCTTGAGCTGTTGAGAATTTAGAAAAAAAAATAAAAATTATTACGATTATAAAATTAAATTTTAAAGGCATTTATGTTTTATTAATTAAAATTGATTTATAGTTTTTCTAATGGCTACCAATTTGGTCATAAGATTTTCAAAATAATCTAAATGTAACATATTAGCACCATCACTTTTAGCATTTGCAGGATCGAAATGGGTTTCTATAAAAAGTCCATCAACTCCAACAACTATTCCAGCTTTTGCAATTGTTTCAATCATATCAGGTCTTCCACCAGTTACACCAATGGTTTGATTGGGTTGTTGTAATGAATGGGTAACATCAAGTACTGTAGTTGCATAATTTTGCATTGTTGGTATTCCTCTAAAATCTACTATCATGTCTTGATAACCAAACATAGTTCCTCTATCTGTTACCATTACGTTATCATTTGAACAATCTAACACTTTTTGAACTGCATGCTTCATGCTTTCTGGACTCATGAACTGTCCTTTTTTTAAATTAACAGTTTTTCCAGTATTGGCAGCAGCAACAACTAAATCTGTTTGCCTAACTAAAAATGCTGGAATTTGAAGTACATCAACATATTGGGCAGCCATTAATGCATCTTCATTGGTATGAATATCTGTTACAGTTGGAATTTTAAAGGTTTCGGATACTTTTCTTAAAATTTTTAATGCTTTTTCATCTCCAATTCCCGAAAAACTATCTATTCTTGAACGATTTGCTTTTTTAAATGAACCTTTAAAAACAAATGGAATTTCGAGTTTATCAGTTATTGTTATTAGTTTTTCTGCAATTTTCATTGCCATTTCTTCGCCTTCTATGGCACACGGACCAGATAATAAAAAGAAATTACCACTATTGGAATGTTTTATTTGAGGAATATTATTTATGTTCATTTATGAAATTTTTTTTGAAAAGCAAATATAAAGAAAAACCTTCTAATAGTTGAATTAGAAGGTTATATATTAAAAAGTTTAACAACTTAATACTTTTTTATGGAGTTGGATATTTTTTAATCGAAAATCCGTTTGGAC
>JAYTPS010000086.1:0-8763 GCA_043747155.1 Flavobacterium sp.
GTCCCAATTTGAGTTGGTGTATTTATAGTAGTAGCTGAACTACTAATTCCTAAAGCGCCATTTTGATTATTACCCCAAGCCCACAAAGTTCCATTTGATTTTTTGGCAAAGGAACGTTTACTACCTGTTGTAACGTCTTCCCAAATTGTCTCAGTACCTATCTGAAACTGTCCTATACAATTAGCTCCTACAAGGTTACATTGGAAATCTCCAAC
Organism: Flavobacterium sp.; assembly: GCA_043747155.1. Classification (GTDB taxonomy): domain Bacteria; phylum Bacteroidota; class Bacteroidia; order Flavobacteriales; family Flavobacteriaceae; genus Flavobacterium. Next base: position 216 of record JAYTPS010000086.1, read on the forward strand.
CTGACCACTGTCATTAAAACCCCAAGCCCATAATGTTCCATCATTTTTTACAGCATTACAATGCCAACTCTCATTAACTGAAATTTTGCTCCAACACTGATTGTTTGAAATTTGATTATACGTTAAATTAGAATTAGCAGAATCATTTTCTTTATTAAATAAAATTACAAATCTATCATTAGTTATATTAGAGTCAAGTTTAAAAGTATATGGAGACTTGCTTAAATCATAAATTACGTTTAATAATTTGTCTTCTAAATAAATATTTTCTTGAGCTAGTTTTCCTGAACTTTTATTTATTTCAATTTTAAATTCTTGGTTTTCAAACTCAACTGTTTTCAATTTTAATGGAATTTTTTTATTGCTATTAAATTTGCTTTGTACATCAATAATTAAATCATAATTAGTAGTATTTGTATAAATATTTAATTTACTATCAAACATTTTTTTTACATCTTCTTTAGAATTAAACCCATCAGAACCCTTATCTAAAAATGCAATTCCAACTTGTGATTTTAAATTATTATTATAAAAATCAATCCATAATTTATCCTGATTTTCCGAAATTGAATTCCTTGCAAAAGTATTATTGACAACCTTACTTCGAATACTATTATTAAAAACAAGACTTGAATTATAATCATAATCTGGTGTGTGAGTTACCGTTTGAACAAAAAATGATTGGCATGAAGCAAGTACACCATTATCACTTATACCATTGAAATCGTTATCATTAAATGCAGAGTTACTAGAAGAACTTGGAACTACAATCATTGTAGGATTATAAATTAAATAACTATCTTCAGTATAATTAAGACCGTATGGTCCAGAAGAAGGGTTGTTTGGCGTATCGTCAACTTTTCTACCCCAAATATACGCCACAGGATTAATAAGACCAGCATTTACCTCGAACAATCTGTCTAAATTTATGGCACTTGGGTATGGGTTGCCTACAAGATTGGCAAAACTGTTGCTTGGCTCTTTGTGGTAAACTGGTACGGTTACTATGCCGTTGTTGGGTTTGCCACGAAAGGTAACGGTATAATTTGTTCCTGGTGCTGGCGTCCAAGTGGCATAACCTAATCCTGCTGTTAATTGTTGTGCGCGTTGTATAGGAGATAAAATATGATAATCGTCTAAGTTGTCATCATAGCCGTTAGCACCATTAGCGTTATTTGGAGATTGCCAAACATCTGGTATATCTTGGTAATTAGCATTAATAAACTCGAAAAATCTACTGCTATTAAATGGTGGCGATGGAAATAAAGTATTGGGTGTATTTTCTGATGAGTTTGCTGGAATGTTTGCCAATGGTGTTGACCAATATACATAATCTGTTGTGGCATCAAGACCAACTGTGGTTCTAGCTGTTCTAACTTGGCCATTTCCTAAAATTTGTATCAATTCGTTTCCTTGTATACCATTAAACTGGTCTTTAACCATAACTAAAGAGCCGTTGTTTTCTATTCTTAAATTAGTATCGTCATGCACCACAAGGTTGTTTTCAATACTTACATAATCATTTTCATTGATAATTAATTGTTCTCTTCTTAGGTCAAGAGAGCAACACTCGAAACTGCCGTTAATATTGGTGTTGTAAGTAGTATTAATTTGTGCAAATCGAGAACGTTCTGGGAAACTATCAAAATTATTTGGTTGATCTCGCCATTGACCTCCAACATCAAATGACAATTGTTCTTGATGGTGACGACCTAAAACTGGGTTGGTTCTAGAAAATTCTGTATAAACATTGTCAATTTCCAATAATTCAAACCGTGCCCAATCGTCATAGTCAAAAGCATCTATTCTAGGTACTGTTGTAGCACAACCACTTCTAACTAAACTGGCATTTGTAGACCAATCGTCAGTGCTATTACCTGCCAAGTCAGTTCTAAAATTATAACTTGATACATCAGTAGTGGTACTAATAGTAAGAATATCTTGGTTGCCATCAAACACAAATTCTAAAGGTAAAACTGTAGCAATACCAGTTGCATAAGCAGGATTGGAAGCAGTCGATGTTTGAAAAACTCGTGCTTCGTTAGGTAGAAGTAATCCAATATCAATAAAACTAGTTGGCATCAATGTAGTTGAAGCTCCATCTTGGTATAAATTTAAGAAATAGGTGTTTGCTTCTATACTATCGGTTGTACTAGGGTTTTTTACCTCTATAAAACTGTTGCCTTCACCATTATTGTATACTTGAGAAACATAAGGAACTACGCAAGTTTGAGTAATAATGATGGTGTCTGAAATTGTTATTTCGCCACAACCATTAGATAAATTATAGGTGTAATTAATAGTTGCAACTCCGGTTGGTAAATTAGTAGGGTTAAAAGTATAAATGTTATGGTCTAGTATAACACCATCGCCAGTAAAAACACCATCATTAGGAATTACACCTAGATAATCAGTTAAATTGGCGAGCTGACTGCTTTGGCATATCTGAGTTGGTAGGTTTAATGCTTCGTTTGGTATTGGAATTAGGGATACGTTGTCTATGTAGTAGTAACTTCTAACATCAAGATTTGACAATGGAATGTTCTCAAAACTAACATTTTGAATTCCTCCTATATACAAGTATTCTTGACCTGCAATGTCACCAGTATTAAATTCGATATTTAAAGTATCCCATCCATTTATATTTGATGAAAATTCAGCATTAGTTAGTAAAATTCCATTAGTTTCAATAGGCAAATCATAGTTATTTGGATTTTGAAAAGGTGCATTAAAACCTAAATATGCTTGTAATTGAATTCTTCTGTTGATGTTGCTAAAACTTTCTGCCATTGAAACATCTAAATTTAATTTGTATGTAGAATTTGGCAATAATGGTTGCGCTAATCTTGTTGCTAATATTTCACTATATAATATTTGTGTGTTTTGAAGGTTTTGAATGTAATAAATACCTGCATAACCATTTCCCACACCATTATTAACATTTTGATTACCAGCAAAATTATTGGGTATACTCATATAAATAGTACCATTAGTGTGAGCAACAGCATTAGTTCTAAAATAGTCGCATGTTGCCGCTTGATTTCCATTGGTCCAACCACATGCTCTATTTATTTGACTAGTAACACTTGGTGGTCCAGGAGGATTTGCATTTTGTTCGAAATCGCCATTTAAAACTAAATTACATGTAGATGGAATTGCACAATTAAAAGTTGAAGTATTAGGTCCATCACCATTAGGATTAGCTGTAGACATACCTGAAACAAAAACATAAATGTAAGTAATATTTCCTCTATTGCCAGATGAAATATCAAACGGCACATAACGCAATAAATGCATTCCTGGTGTTGGGCTTTGAAAAGTTATTGAAGCATTAGTGTCGTTCCCAATTACATTAATTGTTGAACCAGTAAAACTAATATCTTCTACACATTCAAAACGAAGGTTGGCTGGATTGGTTGTAACATCATTGGCCAATATTCTACTAGTTATTGGGTTTAATTGAATAGGAGTTGAAATGTTAACAATATAAGAAAAATCCAATCCATTTATACCATCATTTATACCTGCAACAGTACTTCCGTTGCAAGTTAAACCACCATAATTAATAAAACTATGTTGTGCGGTGTTACCAAAAGTTGAATTTAAACGATAACCCATATTACAAAGTGCTTCTCGCTCTTCGGGTTTAAGAAATCGCTTGTTTATACCATAATTATTAGCATTACTCATAACAAAATATAAATCGTTACCATTAGTTGCGCCTGCTGTTGTTGATGTGAAACATTGATCTTCAAAATGGCTTAAACTACTTCCATTTTCAAAACATTGAGGTGTGTAAATTGGAACATACACACTATCACCTAAAAAGCCAAGAGAATTTATACAAACTGTAGCATTTATTGATGCACCAGTATTAGTAAAATCTGGTGAATTGGTGCAATTGGGATGTAAAACATTTTGATCAACAGTAAACTGAAAATTATACATTTCATTACATGAATTTTGATTTGTGATTAAGGGTTTCGATTCATGGTCTACTAAAAAGGTATCATAACGTGAATAATAATCAAAGTTTTCACCAAATTTAGAATTTCCATTAGCATCAATTAAACTAGCAAAACCTAAAGCATGGGTAACCTCGTGCAAAACCACAGTATACAAATCCAATTGATTGGAAAGTGCCGTGGCATTTAAATTTAAATTCCAATTAAGGTTATTAAAATTTATAGCCATCATACCATGATAAAAACTACCTAAGCCAGCAGTTGAAGTAATTGGAGAAGTTACATTGGTGTATGAATCGACTCCTGCATGAATAGTTTTCCAAATTTCATTATCGGCAATACTAAAATTAGTCGCTATTGATGTAGAAGGTAAATTGTAAAAACCAGTAGCAACGCCAAGTGTTTGCGATGATACATTTGGAATTTGACTAAGATTTCTAACCCAAAAATTAATTCTTGTTCCAGCTGGCGCATTAATAAAATTGGATAAATCTTGAAAAACTTGACATACAACGGCACGCCTAGCAATATGTACACTATTAGTAGCACTATTCATGCCGCTTCCATCTTCAAAATATAAATCAAAAATACCAGAACTACACAATTGCGTAGAAAACAAAATTCTTTCATTACTTTTAATATCTTTTTTTGGAGAAATCCTCACATCATCTAGCGTTCGTTTTACTCCATAATTATCAAATACAGTTTCTAAACTTCCTGCAGGACTATAATTTACTTCAATACCATTTATAGTTTGAGAAAATGCTGAAAATACCGAGAATAATGTTAAAAAAACTAGTAACTTAAAATTTGTGCGTTGTGCGTTGTGCGTTGTGCGTTGTGCGTTGTGCGTTGTACCCATAATTACTAATTTTTTTAAATTGAAGTATAAAGGTAGTGAAGTATTTACTTTCTTACAAATAAAAAGTGAAAATTGTTAATAAAATAATAAACAAATGGCTATTTTATTGAAAAATATTCTATTTTTTAACTAATAATTTACCACTATACATCATGAAGTTTAAGTGTATGTATGAAAAAATTAATTCTTTCAAATAAAATTGGTTTACTTTTGCTATAAATCTAAAAACTTAAATTGCTCTAAAACTTGCAATACTTCATGAATAAACCATTAATATTAGTAACCAACGACGATAGTATTTCTGCGCCAGGAATTAGAGCTTTAATTGCTGTTATGAACCAAATTGGCGAGGTTGTTGTGGTAGCGCCAGACAGTCCGCAAAGCGCAATGGGACATGCAATTACTATAAATAACACATTGCATTTGAATAAAATTTCAGTAGAAAATGCCGAAATTCTTGAATATAGTTGCTCTGGAACTCCAGTAGATTGTGTAAAAATGGCGGTGAACGAAATCTTGAAACGCAAACCCAATTTGTGCGTTTCTGGAGTTAATCATGGTTCTAATTCGTCTATTAATGTAATTTATTCTGGCACAATGAGTGCTGCTGTTGAAGCCGGAATTGAAGGAATTCCTGCTATTGGTTTTTCGCTTTTAGACTATGATTGGAATGCCGATTTTGAACAAATTAAACCTTTTATAAAGAAAATTGCCTTGCAAGTTTTACAAAACGGATTGACTGAAGGAACAGTTTTAAATGTAAATTTCCCAAAATTAAAAACTAATGAAATTAAAGGTATAAAAATTTGCAGACAAGCCAAAGCCATGTGGCAAGAAAAATTTGATAAAAGAATAACTCCTTTTGGTAAAGAATATTATTGGCTAACAGGAGAATTTGTAAATCAAGACAAAGGCGAAGATACTGATGAATGGGCATTGGCAAATGATTACATTTCAATTGTTCCTGTTCAGTTTGACTTGACTGCGCATCATTCAATAGCTACTTTAAATACTTGGGAGTTTTAGCTCAGTTGTGAGTTGTGAGTTGTAAAATGTTTAAAATTTGAAAATAGTACTATAAATGAGAAAAATAGATTTGTTTATTGGTTTTTTTATTGGAATAGCTACAACTTTATTAGGTACAATTTTGTTTCTAAAATTGTTTACAGAAGTGCAAACTATTAATGATTTTCATATTGTTAGAGAACAAGGAATTCTTGGAAAAGTGATTACTCTTGGAGCAATATTAAACATAATAATTTTCTTTATTTTACTTAAAAAAAATAGAGAACTAATGGCTCGTGGCGTAGTTTTAGCCACCATAATTTTAGCAATTTTAACTGTGTTTTTATAAAATGAAGTATTATATAATTGCTGGTGAAGCATCAGGAGATTTACATGGTTCTAATTTAATGAAAGAATTAATAGTGCAAGATGCTACCGCAGAAATTAGATTTTGGGGTGGCGATTTAATGCAAAATGTTGGTGGAACTTTAGTAAAACATTATCGAGAATTAGCTTTTATGGGATTTGCAGAAGTAATTTTGAATTTAAAAACTATATTTAATAACATCAAAATTTGCAAATTGGACATCCAAAAGTTTCATCCCGATGTAATTATTTTTATAGATTATCCAGGTTTTAATATGCGAATTGCTAAATGGGCAAAACTAAAAGGAATTAAAACCCACTATTATATTTCGCCACAAATTTGGGCTTGGAAAGAAAGCAGAATTGCAGCTATAAAAAGAGATTTTGACAAACTCTTTGTAATTCTTCCGTTTGAAAAGAATTTTTACGAAAAGAAACATCATTTTGCTGTAGAATTTGTTGGTCATCCATTGATTGATGCAATTCACAATAGAAATAAAATAGATGCTAAACTATTTAGAATCGAAAATTCATTAGATGATAAACCAATAATAGCAATACTTCCAGGAAGCAGAAAGCAAGAAATTTCTAAAATGTTAACTTTAATGTTGAGTGTTGTAGAAGATTTTAATGAATATCAATTTGTAATTGCTGGTGCACCAAGTCAGGAATATGAATTTTACAAACCATTTATTAGAGGTAAAAACATAAAATTTGTTGCCAATAAAACCTATGACCTACTCGATAATTCTTATGCAGCATTGGTTACATCTGGAACTGCAACTTTAGAAACTGCGCTTTTTAAAGTTCCAGAAGTTGTGTGCTACAAAGGAAGTTGGGTTTCTTATCAAATTGCCAAACGAATAATAACTCTAAAATATATTTCGCTTGTAAATTTAATAATGGATGAAGAAGTTGTTAAAGAATTAATTCAAAATCAATGTAATAAAAAAAGAATTAAAACTGAATTAAATAAAATTTTAGATTCTAATTACAGAAAAATACTTCTCGAAAAATATGATGTTTTAGAACAAAGACTAGGCGGAATTGGAGCTAGTAAAAAAACTGCAATGTTAATTGTAGAAGATATTCTATAAGATTTTTAAAAATCTATCGTTATCTTTGCAAAAACATTTTCTTTTGAAACGAATTTCTTACATATTACTTCTTTTTATATTGGTTACATCTTGTAAACCTACATCGTCAACTATTATTACTTCTAAAAAAGAAGCAATTAAGAGAAATAAATACGACAATAATTTACCTTCAAAAGTTTCAAGTGTTGACAAAAAAAATAAAACTGAAAAAATAGTAGTTTCTAAAAAAAATTCAGTTAAGAATGAAAATGAATTCGATATAATTTCATCCTCAGCAAATGTTCCTTATTTATGTGAGCAATTGGTAAATAATGCCACTGATAATATTGGTAGTCCTTACAAAACTGGCGGATTATCAAAAGCAGGATTTGATTGTTCGGGATTAATTTATATTACCTATAAAAATTTCAACATTAGTTTACCTCGAACTTCATCTGATATGTCAAGATATGGAAGAGTTTTGGATAGATATGAAATAAGAAAAGGCGATTTAATATTTTTTAAAACCAATGGAAGAAGTAATATAAATCATGTTGGATTGGTCGTTGATGTTAATGATGTCGAAATAAAATTTGTTCACTCATCAATTCATAGCGGTGTAATTATATCTTCAACCAAAGAAGAATATTACAGAAAAGCATTTGCTCAAGTGAATCGCGTAATTGAATAAAAAACGAAATATTTTAAATTTTTGTAGGAAGTTTGTTTTTTTTATATACTTTTATGAAAATGAAAGTATTACGATTTCCTTTAGTGAAAATTACATTCTGCTTTGTGTTTGGGATATTATTTGCTCAAATAACAAAACCAGTTTTTACAACTTCTTTAATTTTTTTACTTTTAAGTTTTTTAATTCTATTTTATTTTTTTTTATTTTCTAAAAACAACACTTTACATAAAACTTTATTTGGATTATTTACCTTAATAACCTCTTTCTTAATTGGAAATTTTACTTTAGTTTCTAACAATCAATTGTTAAATTTAAATCATTATTGCAATCAATTATCAACTTTAGATGTAGAACATATAATTGAAATTAAAATTACCGAAAAATTAAAAAACACTTTAAATAATGATCGATATACTGCAGAAGTAATTCGTTTTGATAACAAAAAAAGTTTTGGAAAAATAATTTTAAATATCCGAAAAGAAAAAATTTCGCATGTATTGGAATTGGGTTCGCATCTTAAAGTAGTAGGTTCGTTTTATAAAAATAGAAAACCAAACAATCCAAATCAGTTTGATTATGGAAA
>JAYTPS010000087.1:0-2259 GCA_043747155.1 Flavobacterium sp.
ATGATAACAGGGCAAGTTACTAATGATGAGTTACTTGGAAATATTTTTGCTAATTTTTGTATCGGGAAGTAGAATATTAATTCATATATAAAATACTTATACAATTAATGCAAAAGACTAATTTAATAAAAGATATGGTTAATAAATTTTTAAATAAATTAAATCCCGACTTTTCAAATATTGATGAGGTTTATTCAGAATTATTAAATGAGTATATCTCAAATGGTAATGATAGAACAGAAACAATCTTTATCGATAGTTTATCGTTAGTTAATTTGTCAAATGATGATGCAAACATTTCTAATTTAGAGAAATATTTAGATAAGAAAAAGATAAATGTCAAGAGCTATGAATTAATAGGTTTTTATAACTATTATATCGAAACTAAAAGATTTGCATTAATTAATCCAAAAGCTTACAAAAGCGAAGATTTTGAGTATTTAAATAATAAACTCAACGAACATCAAAAGCAATATGAATTTATTTATGAACGATTAACCGAATCTCAACGAATTGAGTTTAAAAACGATTTTTCTGACCGATTAAAAAAGTTAATAGAAATTCAAAATTTATCCAAGTTTAAAGAAATTTTTCGGAATTTAAACAACAATATAATTCAATTTGCTGAATACTACACAAGTAAAACTATTGTTTCAAATATAGATAAAAAAGAACGAGAATTTTTAATTGACCTCAACGAAAATAAAATTAATGATAAAATACCGTATGTAGAACTTTTTAAAAATGATGAGGATTTAAGAAGTAAATTTTTTGAGGATTATTTGAAAACAGAACTTAAACCAAACTTCATAGTATATTCAGAAAAATACCTTACTGCTGATGAATTTAGTAAAAGGAACAATAGAAAAAAAGAAGATGATTTGTTTAGTAAATACAATGAATTAATATCAAATAAGCAATTACCACAAGAGTTTTATACGCATCATATTTCAGAAACAAATATCTTTAAAAAGTTAAGTTTCATAAAACTAAAGATCAATGATTTTTATAAAACTACTACAACAAACAATCCTAATGAATATGCAACAAACTTTGCTAAAAAAGTGATTTGCATTTTAGATAGTTTGTCATTGCCAAAACTCAAAAAAGAGATTTTAAATAATTTCATCAATGATGAAGAAAATGCATTTCTAACAATAGAGTTTATAATTTTAAACAACCCAAATAATATTTCAAAAGACAAAGCTTTAACAGATTTTAGAGATTTAAAAATGTTTGCTGATAATTACATAGTTGACCACTTAAAAAATAATACCTCAACAAATGAAAATGAAGTAAAAAGTGAAAGAATTGCAGATGTAAATATAAAAATTGAAGTTTGGAAAAGCGAATTTGAATTAAGACAATTTATTGATCTTGCAACTCGTTGGGATTTAAATGGTGTTTACCGAGATAGAACTGATGAAAATCCGTATTATATTTTTAAAGATTACATAAGTTATAGTAGACAAAATTTTGAATTGTTTAGTTCTCAATTAAATCAAAAATTAATTGCAAATGACAATTGGAGAGCAATTGAAATTAATTTAAAATATAAATTTTTAAGTATGTTAAATCAATATATTGAATGGTATAATTTGAACAAACAAGAAATAGAAAAATTTAATCCTTACAATCCTTATGAATTGATGTTCTCAATTATTGAGAGTACAAAAAATGAAATTTTAAAATATTTTCCTGATATAGAGTTAGACAATTTACAAATATCAAACAAGAATACTTCTTCAATTCAATCTACAAACCTTAGTAAAGTAGCAAGGTTAAATATGAACGTTATTGCATTAATGTACGTTTATAATGAAATTTTCATAACAAGAGATAATGTTGATGATATAGCAAAAAAATATTATTATATATCTAATAATTCAGGTGAAAAGTTGTATCAAAAATTTATTTCATATCAAAATAGGACTGATAGAAAAGCAAATCCACAAAGTAAAATTAAATTAAAAAATAAAATAAAATTGTTTGAAACTGTTATTGAATTATTGACTAACGAAATTTCAAAAGCAAAAGCAAATTCTGAATTAACAATTTTAAAGAATTTCGAAAGTGAATATTTGTAACCAGTTATAACTTGTTACACTAATTGAGTTCGTCATAATCTTTGCGATAGTAAAAATTTAAAAACTATCTATAAAATGCGAAATCAAAAAATGACACAACATCAAAGTTCCAAAACAATCTACTCTTTAAAAATTCAAAAAAAATCAGTTTATAAAACTGTAAAAGTTAAAC
>JAYTPS010000088.1:0-4743 GCA_043747155.1 Flavobacterium sp.
ATTTAACTTTGTAGCATTTGACAAGGCAAAAACCCTATCATATAAAATATTAGTTTGTGTTTTATTTTTTAATAAATCGTAGGTTTTATCTTGGCTAAAGCCGAAATTTAAAACAAATAAAATAAATAGTAAAGTAATTTTTGTCTTCATAGTTTGTTGATTTTGAACTTCGAATATACAAAAAAATAATAATTTGAAAAATAAAAAAAGTTCAAACATTGCTGATTGAACTTTTAAGGATTATTTTTTTACAATCTTAAATGTTTTCTTTTCTTGATTTTCATTTTCTATTGATAAAAAATAAATACCACTTTCGCCTAAAATCTCAAGTGTAACATTTGCTACTTGTGAAAATCGTTTAACTAAAACTTGTTGTCCAAAAATAGTACTTAATTTTACTGTATAATCGTTTAGTTTTTCTTTAAAATTAATGTTGACAATATCATTTGTTGGATTTGGGTAAACTACACTATTCTCTAAAGTAGTTTGATTAGTTTCTAAATTCTCTGGTGATAATTTTAAAATCCAAAAATTAGGACTACCATAATTAGTAATCGTTTTATCACCAGAAATTAGAGAAGAAGATGACCCACCAACGATAAAACCGCCATCACTTGTTTGTAATACATTGTTTCCAAAAATAGAATCTCTTAAATTGCCACCAATGGTTTTATCCCACTGAACTATTCCATTTGAATCAAGTTTTACCATCCAATAATCTGGTGTTTCTTGATCAGTAAATGTAGTTACAGAAATACCTCTATTATTTTGCGTTTTATCGCCAGATATATCAGAAACAGAATTGCAAAGCATAATAATACCACCATCATTTGTTGTGTAAATGTAAGGAAACTCTTCACTGTAATTACCACCAATGGTGTTTTCCCAAAGTATGTTACCGCTACTGTCTAATTTTACAATCCAAATATCGCCTTGATGATTGGGTTCAGTCTTTAAACCAGAAACTCCTGAAAACGAAAAACCCGAAATATAGTAATTTCCATCGCTACTTTGAACTAGCCAAATACTATAATCTACATAGTCACCACCAATTGTTTTGTCCCATTGCACCACACCATTTGCATCAAGTTTTACAACCCAATAATCATAGTTGCCATAACTATTTTGTGTTTTATCGACACTACTGTTAGAATCAGAATAACCACTCACAATATAGCCGCCATCAATTGTTGGTTTAACTACCGGATTATTATCATTAAAATTTCCGCCAATAGTATTGTCCCAAACTACATTTCCTATACTATCCAACTTAACAATCCAATAATCATTACTATTATTGATGCGATTTTCGGTTTTATCGCCAGAAGCTGTAGAGGAAGAATCACCAGAAATGATATAACCACCATCGGTAGTAAGTTCTAAATTAGATAAAGATTCTGGTCCTGCTCCACCAATGCTTTTTTGCCAAATAATAGTGCCAATACTGTCTAGTTTTAATATCCAATAATCGCTTGCGCCTTTAGACGGAACTGTTTTGTCATAACCCACACCACTATCGCTGTCAATGCCAATAATATATCCACCATCTGGTGTTTGTTTTATTTTTGGACGAGAATCAAACATAGAATCAGCTCTAATTTTTCGTTGCCATTGTTTTACACCTAAACTAGTAATTTTTATTATCCAAATATCACTTTTATTATTTACAGAATTTTGTGTAATATCACCAGCACCAGCCATTGAAAAAGAAATACCTGCTAATATAAATCCTCCATCTGATGTTTGACAAATAGAATTGGGTGTTTCACCAATAGCACCACCATATACTTTTTGCCACTCAATAGTTGGTGCTTGCGAATAAACAGTAATTGATGAAATAAATAATATAAAAAATATATTTTTCATAATTTAAAAATAAAAACAAGTAAGGCATATTACCTTACTTACCTGTTAGAAATTTATTGTTTATAAAAAACTTCTTCGGTTTTAGCACCTGTAGCAGTTTCTTTTTTTAATTTATAATAACGTTGGCTTATTAATTTATCAAATAATTCTGGGTCTTTTACTTGAATTGCATTTAGTTGTTCTATGGTTACATTCATATTAAGAAGTTCTTCTGCAGAAATAATGATTCCGCCAATGTAAGCTTCATCAACACAAATAACTCCTCTAGTGCAACTTAGCAGACAATCGACAGTATTAGTTATTAAATTGGTTTGACCTGGAGCCAATTGTGCAATAGTAATCGGATAGTCTGATGTGTGATGACTTACAATAGGAATTTGTAAAATAGTAGCGCTAGTAATATCAACAGTCGCATCGTTTTCTGGAAAAAGATAATTAAATCCCATTTGAAATCTATCTTGTGCTAATATATTTCTGCACACTTTTGCCGTGCCATCTCCATTATCAGTAGTTGAAACTACAACTTCTCCAGCAACGTAATCACGACTATAAGGTTGGTATAAACTTTCTACAGTAGTAATGGTTTGTGTAATATTAACAGTTAAAATGCCAGTATTACCAACAACAAGTGCTGCTGGTACATTGTTTAAAATATAATTTCGCATAAAACTTCCTTGTCCAGCAGTAAAAGAATATTTATTAGGATTTAAAGCTAAACAATTGGTATGGTTATAATCTGTTCCCACATCATCATATGAGTATGACATAAAATTACCGTAAAGTATATTTTCAAAATCTAAATAAGTACCGTTTATATCCACGTTTTGACTCATCGTAGTTTGATTTGGAATAGCATGACAATTATCTGTACTATAACGTGTATAGTGAAAATTACCAACAGCTGGAGTATCAGGAATCATATCTCCTGCAAATGTAGCATTAAACAATGGATCAGTAGTGATTCTAGTAACATTTTCACTAATAAATGTTGGAAAAATAGGATTAGTTATTTCTTTAAAATTTTCAAAAATGTGACTTAAGCCAAGCGTATGTCCCATTTCATGACAAATTACAAAATTTTTGTCAAATCGCAAATCATTAGCTGAACCATTACCTAATGTTTTTACCCCAAAGTAAGAGGGCAGACTAAAAATTATGATTGACCTACCTATATTTGCAATTGCTTTAACATTTTGATATGTATGTTGTAATTCATTAGTTATGGTATTAAACGGAGTTAATAATTGATCTACAAAATTTAAGTTGATTACATCTTTATCACATAAATCTACCATTTGATTTTGTCTTGCATAAACACCGTTAACATTATCAGTACTATTTTCAATCATTGTTAAATGACCATTACCATCATTGCCACCATAAATTTGAAAACCTCTGTATTTAAAAAAGATATTAAATTGATTGAAATTAATATTTAAATCCTTTACAATTTCTTGAAATTGTTGATCTCCAAAAGGAATATTATTTCTAGTACACCAGTTGGTGCCATTTTCTCGATTAAAAATATTAATTTTAATATTAAAAACCATTGGTGTTAAAGGATTGTCAATTACTAAATTACTGTTATTAAAATTTGACATTCTTGCTGCAATTGATTCTTGAATGCCATAGTATGCGCAAGGTTCGTTTTGAGAATAAGTTATATTACATAATGTAAAAAACAAAAATAGAATAATTCGTTTCATTTATTGAATATTTAATTTTTAAAAAAGTTTTAAAGGTCTTATTAGCTTTTAGATTATCGTGGGTTGTTCTAACGCAATCCCACGAAAAGCTTTTTTGACTTTCTTCTTTTTAAAATTAAATATTCTAGTTTCGCTGTAAGCTGTAAGCTGTAAGCTGTAAGCTGTAAGCTGTAATAAAATTAATAATTATTTGTGTAATTCGCAACATTTTAACTTTTAAGTTATGTAAATTTAACTAAAAAAGAGATATAAAACATTTTTTATTAATTTATATGTTGTAGAATTTGGTTTACAAAAAAAAGTTCAAACATTGCTGATTGAACTTTTTTAAAAATATAATTTCAATATATGAACTTGCACTTAAATATTATTCACCCAAAAATGGATATCGATAATCTTCTGGAGTAACAAAAGTTTCTTTAATTGTTCTTGGCGAAGCCCAACGCAATAAATTCAATGCCGAACCTGCTTTGTCATTAGTTCCAGAAGCTCTGGCGCCACCAAAAGGTTGCATTCCTACAACTGCGCCAGTTGGTTTATCATTAATATAAAAATTTCCTGCGGCATTTTGTAAAGCAATTGTTGCTTCTTCTATTGCGTATCTGTCTTGACTAAAAATAGCACCAGTTAAAGCATATTCTGAAGTTTCGTCAACTAATTTCAAAGTTTCTGACCATTTTTTATCTTCATAAACATGAATGGTCATTACTGGTCCAAAAAGTTCGGTTTCCATTGTAGCATATTTTGGATTGGTTGTTACAATAACTGTTGGTTCAATAAAATAGCCAACAGATTTATCGTAATTTCCACCAACAATAATTTCAGCTTCAGCATCTTTTTTGGCTTGATCTATAAAGCTTGCCAATTTATCAAACGAACCTTCGTGAATAACTGCTGTTACAAAGTTGCCAAAATCTTCTGGCGAACCCATTTTTAACGATTTTACATCGGTGATTAATTGTGATTTCACGTCGTTCCACAAACTTTTCGGAATATAAGCTCTTGAAGCTGCAGAACATTTTTGTCCTTGAAATTCAAATGCGCCACGAACTATTCCGGTTACAACTTGTTTCACATTGGCACTTGGATGCGCCACAATAAAATCTTTTCCACCAGTTTCACCCACAATTCTAGGATAGGTTTTATAATGATGAATATTTTTTCCAATAGT
>JAYTPS010000089.1:0-20466 GCA_043747155.1 Flavobacterium sp.
ATCAAAAGAAAAATAATGTTTGTAAATTCTTTGTTTCTGATGAAATTTTACCACAAACATTATCGATTTTACAAACTCGTTCTACTCCTATTGGTGTTGAATTAGTAGTTGGAAATCACGAAACATTTAATTTTTCTAAAGATTATTTTGGTGCTATTCTTCAATATCCTGGAAAATACGGTCAAGTAAATGATTATACAGGATTTATTTCAAAAGCAAAAGCAAATGAAATAAAAGTTGCTGTTGCAGCAGATATCTTATCTCTAGTAAAATTAACTTCGCCAGGAGAAATGGGTGCAGATGTTGTAGTAGGAACAACCCAAAGATTTGGAATTCCTATGGGTTATGGTGGGCCACATGCTGCCTTTTTTGCAACTAAAGAAGAATATAAAAGAAGTATGCCAGGACGAATTATTGGAGTAACAATAGACACCAACGGAAATCGAGCTTTGCGTATGGCTTTGCAAACAAGAGAACAACATATTAAACGTGAAAAAGCAACATCTAATATTTGTACTGCTCAAGTTTTATTGGCAGTTATGGCAGGAATGTATGCGGTTTATCACGGACCTAATGGCTTACAGTATATTGCAAATAAAGTGCATAACTCAGCAGTTACTTTAGCTGATGCATTAAATAAATTAGGTGTTTATCAAACCAATTCGGCATTTTTTGATACTATATCTGTAAAAGCAGATTCTAGTAAAGTAAAACCAATTGCTGAAAAATATGAAGTAAATTTTTATTATATTGATAAAGAAACTATTTCTATTTCTTTAAACGAAACGACTTCTTTCACTGATATAAATCAAATAATATCAATTTTTGCAGAGGCAAACGATAAAGATAGCTTCAACATTTCTGAATTAACATCAATAAATAATTTTTCTAAATCTCTTGAAAGAAAATCAAATTTCTTGCAACACGATGTTTTTAATAATCATCATTCAGAAAGTCAGTTGATGCGTTATATTAAAAAATTAGAACGCAAAGATTTATCATTAAATCATTCTATGATTTCACTTGGTTCATGCACAATGAAACTAAATGCGGCTGCTGAAATGCTACCTTTATCAATGTCAAACTGGAATAGCATTCATCCTTTTTCTCCTATTGAACAAGCTGAAGGTTATCAAATAATGCTAAAAAAACTTGTACAACAATTAAATGTAGTAACAGGTTTTCAAGGAACAACATTACAACCAAATTCTGGTGCACAAGGTGAATATGCTGGCTTAATGGCAATTCGTGCTTATCATTTATCAAAAGGTGATACACATAGAAATGTTTGTTTAATTCCTTCATCAGCACATGGAACCAATCCAGCATCGGCAGCAATGGCAGGAATGGAAATTATTGTAACCAAAACAACTCCAGAAGGAAATATTGATGTAGAAGATTTAAAAGCAAGAGCTATAGAACATAAAGACAATCTTTCATGTTTAATGGTTACTTATCCTTCTACTCATGGAGTTTTTGAAAGTTCTATCATAGAAATTACTGATTTAATTCACTCGAATGGTGGACTAGTTTATATGGATGGTGCGAATATGAATGCACAAGTTGGATTAACAAATCCTTCAACTATTGGAGCAGATGTTTGTCATTTAAATTTGCATAAAACATTTGCTATTCCTCATGGTGGTGGTGGTCCTGGAGTTGGTCCAATATGTGTTAACGAAAAATTAGTGCCTTTTTTACCAACCAATCCAATAATACCAACAGGAGGAAATAATGCAATTACTGCTATTTCATCTGCACCATATGGTTCTGCTTTGGTTTGTTTAATTTCTTATGGTTACATCACAATGCTTGGAGCAGAAGGTTTGAAAAAGTCTACACAATATGCTATATTGAATGCTAATTACATGAAAGCAAGACTAGAAGAACACTATCCAATTTTATATTCTGGAGAAATGGGACGCACTGCTCATGAAATGATATTAGATTGTCGTTCTTTTAAACAAAATGGTATTGAAGTTGTTGATATTGCGAAACGACTGATGGATTATGGGTTTCATGCTCCAACAGTTTCATTTCCAGTTGCTGGAACGTTAATGATTGAACCAACAGAAAGTGAAGATTTAGCTGAGTTAGACCGTTTTTGTGATGCTATGATTTCAATTAGAAAAGAAATCGAATCTTCAAATGTTGATGACAACAATAATATATTAAAAAATGCACCTCACACTTTGCAAATGTTAACTGCGGATGTTTGGGATTTACCTTACACTAGAGAAAAAGCAGCTTTTCCTTTAGATTATATTTCAGGGAATAAATTTTGGCCATCAGTTAGGAGAACAGACGATGCCTATGGTGATAGAAATTTAGTTTGTAGTTGTGCACCAATAGAAGCTTACATGTCATAGCCAAAATAATAAAAACTAAAAAGTCCCAAGCAATGAATGTTTGGGACTTTTTTATATAAAAAAATATGAAGTAGATTAATATTTGTAACCTACACCTTTTTTAATAGCTTGAGAACCACCTAAACCATTAGAAGTTGCTCCAACAGTAGCTTTATCAGCAGTCATTAAAATAAATGGACAACCAATTGCAGCTGCAGCCATTTTTAATTTTTTCTCAGCTTTCTTATCTCCTGTATTTCCAGTATGATAATTAATTAAACCTGTTTTTCCTCTAACTTCTTCTCCTTTTTTTAATCCAGCAATGTATCCTTTGTCTTCTAGAATAACAACTTTTTCCCAATCTGCTTCTGAAGAAACTATAATTTTTTCAGTAACATCTTCAACTCTACCTGTTTTTCCGTAAACAATTTTTTCAATTGCATACTTACTTATTGTGTTTTCTGCATCCTCACCGTCATATTTAAAGATAACTGTGTATTCTTCTAACTTGATAACTTTTCCGTTTACGGTTTCTCCACTATGTTTTACAATTTTATCCGATTGAGCAAAAGTGATAGCCGTTGTAAGAACTAATGTTAATACTAAAATAATTTTTTTCATTTGTTTTTGTTTTAAAAATTTAAATTAAGGTCCAAATATATAACTTTGCAAATATCTTGCCAAAAAAATGAATGATATTTATTTAAAATCTGATTTAGAACTTTTACTTCGAGAATTTTATACTAAATTACTTAACGACAGTTCTATAAGTTTTATTTTTACAGATGTAGTAAAAATAAGACTTGAGGACCATTTGCCAATATTAGTTACCTTTTGGTCGCAAGCGATTTTAGGAACTGGTGGCTATACAAATAATTTAACTCAAATTCATTTAGATATTAATTCTAAACATTATTTATCGCCAGAATTATTTAAAATTTGGTTAAAACACTTTTTTGAAACCGTTGATGAAAACTTTAAAGGTGAGCATTCTGAAAAAATTAAAACACAAGCTTTAAGTATTGCAACTATAATGCAAATTAAAATTGCTCATGAAAAAGACAAATAATTATTACATCAATAATTTTAAATGTTTTTTTTTAAGTTTTTCATAATTGTTTTCAAATAAATAACAAAACACCAATAAGTTTATTTAATTATTGATAATTTCGTAAAACTATTTACTATAAAAATGAACATTAAAATTACTGGATCAGGAAGTTATATTCCTAAAATAAAAGTTTCAAATTTAGATTTTCTTAATCACGTTTTTCTTAATGAAGATGGTACACCATTTGCTCATTCAAATGATGTTGTTGCCAAAAAATTTAAAGAAATTACTGGAATTGAAGAACGATGTTATGCAGATAATGATTTACAAACTTCTGACATAGCATTTTATGCAGCTGAAAAAGCAATTAAAACTGCAAATATTAATCCCGAAACATTAGATTATATAATTTTTGCTCATAATTTTGGTAACGTTAAACATGGTGCAATTCAAGGAGATGCAGTCCCAAGTTTGGCAGCAAGGGTAAAACAAAAGCTTAAAATTAAAAATCCTAAATGTGTTGCCTATGATGTTTTATTTGGTTGTCCTGGTTGGATTGAAGGAGTAATTCAAGCGCAAGCATTCATCAAAGCTGGAATGGCAAATAAATGTTTGGTCATTGGAGCTGAAACATTATCAAGAGTTGTTGATGTTCACGATAGAGATTCAATGATCTATTCTGATGGTGCTGGAGCAACAATTATTGAAAAAACAAATGATGAAGGTGGGATTTTATCTCATTTATCTGCAACTTTTGCAAACGACGAAGCTGACTATTTATTTTTTGGAAATTCCTATAATAAAAATCTCGACAAAGATGTAAGATACATCAAAATGCTTGGTAGAAAAATTTATGAATTTGCATTAACAGAAGTTCCTAAAGCAATGAAAGAATGTTTAGAACAAAGCGGAATAGAAATATCTGATGTAAAAAAAGTTCTTATTCATCAAGCCAATGAAAAAATGGATGAAGCAATAGTGCAACGATTTTACAAGCTTTACAATCAAGAAATGCCCGATAAAATAATGCCAATGAGCATACATGAATTAGGAAACTCAAGCGTAGCAACTGTCCCAACATTATATGATTTACTAATTAATAAAAAATTAGAAAATCAAGAAATCAATAAAGGTGATGTAATTATTTTTGCATCAGTTGGTGCAGGCATGAATATAAATGCTATAGTTTATAAAATGTAAACAAAGTTCAAGGTTAGAAATTTATAGCCCAATAAAAAAAGTATATTTTGTTACACGTTCAAAGTTTCAGGTTTAATTACTAATTTTACCAACTGTTTTCAACTTATATCACTAAACTTGAAACAATTTTATAATGTACGAAAAAACATTTCCAAATAAACGCTTTAAGCTTACCTTAGAATTTTTACAAAAGCATATTGCAACTTCCGAAACTATTTTTGATTTAGGTGTTCCAAATCCGTTTTCTAAAATAATGGAAGAAAATGGCTATACAGTAAAAAATACTAAAGGTGAAGATTTAGACAATAATCAAACTACTTTACAAACAGAAACCTATACAGTTTTTACTGCTTTTGAAATTTTTGAACATTTATTAAATCCATATACCATTTTAGAAAACGTAAAGTGTAATAAATTACTAATTTCAATACCTTTACGACTATGGTTTTCTCCTGCATATAAAAGTAAAACTGATATGTGGGACAGACATTATCATGAATTTGAAGATTGGCAACTCGATTGGCTGCTAGAAAAAACTGGCTGGAAAATTACAGCAAGAGAAAAATTTACACATCCTGTAAAAAAATTTGGTTTTCGACCATTATTGAGATATTTTACTCCTAGATATTATATTGTTTTTGCTGAAAAAGTAAAATAAATGAACTATTACATCGTCATTCCATCACACAACGAAGAAGCTTTTATTTCTTTTACACTTCAATCATTGGTTGAACAAACAGTTTTGCCAAATAAAATCGTTGTTGTAAATGATAATTCGACTGACGATACTGCCAAAATTGTTTTAGAATTCGCTAGAAAACATCCAATTATTTCTTTAGTAAATAAAACTTCTGATGCAATTCATTTACCTGGAAGCAAAGTGATTCAAGCTTTTCAAGCTGGTTTTGAAACATTAGATGAAAATTATGACATAATTGTAAAAGCTGATGCTGACTTGATTTTTCCTTCCAATTATTTTGAAACCATTTTAAAACATTTTCAATCTGATGCAACAATTGGAATGGTTGGCGGATTTGCATATATAGAAAAAAACGGAGCATTTATATTAGAGAATCTAACTGATAAAGAACATATTCGTGGAGCATTTAAAGCATATAGAAAAGAATGTTTTAAACAAATTGGCGGATTAAAACCAGCAATGGGTTGGGATACAGTTGATGAATTGCTTTGCAAGTTTTATAATTGGAAAATAATTACTGATGTAACATTAAAAGTAAAACATTTAAAACCAACAGGTGCAAACTACAATAAAACAGCACGTTATAAACAAGGTGAAGCTTTTTATAGTTTAGGATATGGGTTTTTTATAACAATAATTGCATCTGCAAAATTGGCTATGATGAAGAAAAAACCATTGTTATTTTTAGATTATATAAATGGTTTTTTTAAAGCTAAATCTGCTAAAAAACCTCTTCTAGTTACTCAAGAACAAGCCAAGTTTATTAGAAAATATCGATTTCGTAAAATGAAAGAAAAAATATTTTAGCTTAAAAAAACTCACAACTCATAACTCACAACTCATAACTTATAACTATTTTTGAGAACATTTTAAAACTATGATGCTAGTTCGCTATTTATCGCAAATTGGAAGGTATTTCTTAATGCTCAAAGAAGTTTTCAACAAACCTACTAAATGGTCGGTAATGCGTGGCTTAATTTTTAAAGAAGTTGACGATTTAATTATTGATTCCCTTGGTATTGTAGCGTTTATATCGTTTTTTGTTGGTGGTGTAGTTTCAATACAAACAGCTTTAAACCTAACTAATCCATTAATTCCAAAATACCTCATCGGATTTGCAACTAGACAATCTGTAATATTAGAGTTTGCTCCTACTTTTATTTCTATTATAATGGCAGGGAAAATGGGTTCATTTATTACTTCTAGTATAGGAACTATGCGAGTTACAGAACAAATTGATGCTTTAGAAGTTATGGGTGTAAATTCATTAAACTATTTGGTTTTTCCAAAAATAATTGCGCTTTTATTATATCCATTTGTAATTGGAATTGCAATGTTTCTTGGAGTTCTTGGCGGTTGGATGGCTGGAGTTTATGGCGGTTTTACTTCTAGTGATGAATTTATTCAAGGCATTCAAACAGATTTTATTCCGTTTCATATTGTATATGCTTTTTTAAAAACTATTGTTTTTGCAATGATATTGGCAACAATTCCATCATTTCATGGTTATTATATGAAAGGTGGAGCACTTGAAGTTGGAAAAGCAAGTACTGTCGCTTTTGTTTGGACTTCGGTAGTAATTATTTTAGTAAATTATATATTAACTCAATTACTTTTGGCAAAATGATAGAAGTAAAAAATGTAGAAAAGTCATTTGGAGAATCTAAAGTATTGAAAGGAATTTCAACAACATTTGACACTGGAAAAACTAATCTAATCATTGGACAAAGTGGCTCTGGAAAAACAGTTTTATTAAAATCATTGTTAGGTATTTTTACTCCAGATGTTGGAACTATTTCATTTGACGGAAGAATATATTCAGAATTATCTGGCGATGAAAAACGTGCTTTAAGAACTGAAATTGGAATGGTTTTTCAAGGAAGTGCTTTATTTGACAGCATGACTGTTGAAGAAAATGTAGGTTTTCCTTTGAAAATGTTTACTATAAAAACACCTGCTGAAATTAAAGAACGAGTTGATTTTGTTATCAATAGAGTAAATCTAATTGATGCTAATCATAAAAAACCTTCAGAAATTTCGGGAGGAATGCAAAAACGTGTTGCTATTGCAAGAGCAATTGTAAATAATCCAAAATATTTATTTTGTGATGAACCAAATTCAGGATTAGATCCAAAAACTGCAATTGTAATTGATAATTTAATTCAAGAAATAACTGCCGAGTATAATATTACAACAGTAATAAATACACATGACATGAACTCTGTTATGGAAATTGGCGAAAAAATTATTTTTCTTAAAAACGGTATTTTGGCTTGGGAAGGAACAAAAAAAGACATCTTTAAAACTGACAATGAAGCAATTGTTGATTTCGTTTATTCTTCAAATTTATTTAAAAAAATAAGAAAATCTCAAAATAAAGGAGAATAAATTACTCTCTAGATAAATAAACCCAACCTGTTTTAGCTTCAGAAGTAGCAAAATTTACAACATAATAATAAGTACCCGAAGGCAATAAATTTCCTCTATAATCTTGACCTTTCCACTGATTTACATAATTATCTTGTTCGAAAATCACCATTCCGTATCGGTTAAAAATTTTAACTTTTTCTATCTCACTAAAACCTGATAAATCAAAAGCATCATTATTACCATCACCATTTGGAGAAATACCATTTGGAATGCTACACAAAGTATTTAAAACATTGAAAGTATTTGTAGTTGCACAACCTAAATTATTTGTAATTGTTACTGTATAAATTCCTATTGATTCACCTGTAATGTTAGTTGGATTAGTTGTACTGGTATATCCAAAATAATTACTCCAATTGTAAACTGCTGTTGTGGCATCAAAAGTATCTAGTAGCATTGTTGCAGTTAATGTTGAAATATTATTTATACAACTAGTTTCAATAGAAAATTGAGGCAATAATGAAACCGAAATTTCTACTGATGAAGGAATAGATTCGCAACCATTAGCCAAAGTTTTTACACTATAAATTCCATTATTAATAGTAGAAACATTTGTAATTATTGGGTTTTGATCAATTGATGTAAAACCAATTGGACCATTCCATTGATAACTTGCATTTAAAACTGTTGTTGCAAATAATTCTAAATTTCCAGATTCGCAAACAATAGAGTTTGCACTAGAAATAGGAGATTGAGGAATTTCATTAATTGTAATTGTTATAAAAGACTCATCAAAACTTGCACATGAACCTTCAACTCTATATTTAAATTGATAAGTTCCTGATAAAACTGTACTGGAATTCCAAAGATTATCCAATAAAAAACCACTACTTGATAACTCTTGCCATGTACCAGTTGTATCAAATGTTCCATTAATCAAAGTATTCAAATTAACAATTCCTTGAGAACCGCAATAATTTATAGAATTGTCTAATCCTGCATTTGGAATATTTACATCTGTTGGAATGGTATAATCAAGAGTAATATCAACACAAGAAGTTGTATTACTTGGATTAGTAATTCTAACATGATAAACTCCTGAATCAGTAGAAGAAATATATGGAGAAAAACTCAACACATTTGAAGTACTTATTATTGTGGTTGTGTCTGTACCTTGCCACCATTGATAATTTAAAAAAGAAAATAATGGTACCGATAGCATCCCAACTTGTCCGTTACAAAAAGTTGTTGCTTCAATAGTAAAGGGTTCAAGCGCAGTAATATCAAATAAACTATTTACAATGTTGCCACAAACATCTTGAACTTGAAAATTATAAGTTGCTGGAGCTAAATTAGTAAACGAATTTTGAGTGCCATTATTTAAGACAAAAGTATTTCCGTTTTGTGTAGTAATGCTATAATTTAATGGAGGAACGCCAGTTGCTTCAACAATAACTTCATTTGTAGTAGCAGAACACAAAAAAGCATAAACATTTGTAATTTTTGGTCCACCAGAAAAATCAAAACTATTAACAACTTGAAAACAGTTTACATATTGTGTGTCAACAAGAGATTTAAATGTTTTTAAAACCCTAAACTGACCAATGAAAGCAAGATTTAAATTGTTTGTATTATTTAATAATGCAATCGAATTTATAGTGCTTAATGAAGTTCCGTCAACATAAACAGCGCCAGTTATTGGATTTACCCATTCATTTGTAATTGAATTATATTTTTGTAACCAAAAACTTTGAAGAAAATTACCATTACTAACATTTTCTAAAAAAAGATTGAATGATCCACAATTTTCTGTAATAGTAACCAAATTAGTTGTTACCGAATAACCTTCTACAAAAATGGTATCTGTTCGCAATACACCGCAATTATTAGTAAATTGAAATGTATAATTTCCTTGGGCAACCGAACCAAAATAAAAAGTTCCTGCCAAAATATTAGCCGATAAATTTACAGGCATTACACCTGAATAAGAACTTGGTGCGGCAATTAAAGTAGCTGTAGAAATACCATTTGGTGCATTTACTATTACCGAACCAAAACTTAGTTCACAACCTGGTCTTTGAAGCAATGAAATTGGTCCGGGTGTAAAGCCAGAAACTGTTGCACTAACATTATTTATAAATCCGCAAGAATCTGTTACGCTAAATGTATAAGTTCCTTGTGGCAAACCCGAAATAAAAAATTGCAATCCATCAGCACTAATTAAACTCGAATAATCATGTGGCAAAGCAATTGTATATGTTACTGGAGCATTTATCATTATTACAGAAACTAATTGAATTGATGTTATTAAAATTGATAAATCGCCACAACCATTATTAGAACCAACAGCAATAGGCATTGGCGGAATATTTACAACAAAAACATTTTTTATCATTGTTCTACCACAAGAATCTGTAATTTGTATTGAATAATTTCCAACAGGAAAGCTATTGCCAACCGAGCCATAAATTGTATCACTTTCAGAAAATGGTCCAGGATGAGAACTATTAAAACTCACCGGATTAAAGCCAACTGGAAAAGACAAAAAATTAATTGTGTATGGAGCAACATAAAATTCTGGTGTTAATTTTAAAGCAATATCGGTGCAATTTAATTTTAAAATAGCTGATGAAAAATCAAATTTTTTATTTACTATATTATTATTTTTATTATAAACATTACCGCAGGCATCAGTTACTTTTAAATCATAATAATAGGATTGATTGTTGTAAAAAGGAATAATTTGGGATGCCATTGCACCAGAAGTAATTTCTTGAGTATATATTATAGGCGTTCCGCTTGCTGGCGGATAAACTGTATATTGAAAGATTAAAGGTAAAGCAATTTCAAATCCAGTAAGAACTCCAAAAGCATTAGAAACTAAAATTGTATTACAAGTTGGTAAAATAGTTGTTTGAAAACTAACTGAATCTATAACTAGTGAAACAGAAGCTTGCAATAGTGTAAAAGTTTGAACAACACCTTCATTACATGTATCAAAAACTCTAATTTGATAAATACCAACTGGCAAGTTTGTAAAAACACTTGAAGTTTGAACTGGGGTTGTTATTGGTCCTGATAAAATTTGATAAGAAAATGGGGTTCCTGATGTAACATTTACAGCAATAGCACCATCATTTTCGCATTTTACTTTTGTTCCTACTAAAGTATAGGTTAATGTTGATATTGTACTTACTATTGTAACATCTTGTTGTTTGGTTGCCGAATTTACTCCTAAAGATTGAGTTGCAATTACTCTATAGTTTCCAGCATTTAAACCAGTCAAGCTAGATGTTGTTAAAACTGCTAAAGGAGTTATAATGTTAGGTAATAAATAAACTGCATAATCCATACTCGAACCTGAAACAGTTCCTGAAACATTAAAAGTTAATATTCCGTTTCCTAAACAGCTTTCATTAGTTGGTGTTACATTAAATGTAAAGCTAGATAACTGACTGTAAGTTATTTGAGAGAAAAATAAAAAAGTAAGTAAGTGTTTTAAAAATTTAAAACTATTTTTATTTTTCATTAAATTTTACTTTATTATGTATATATCCTTGAAAGTTACAATTTTATCTAAAATGTTGAATGACTTATTTACTTTTTACAATTCATTTGCCAAACCAGTAATTCGTTTAATATCTTGCTCTTTACTTTTTGGATAAATCATTAAAACTCCTTCTTTGTCAACAATTATATAATCGTGTAAACCGTCAATAACAATAATTTTATTTGCATCTGAACGGATAATATTATTAGATGCATTTTCTAATATAACTTTAGCATTAATAACTCCATTATTAAATTCATCTTTTTTTATTTTTTCATGCAATTGTCCCCATGTTCCTAAATCATTCCAATCGAAAGTTGCTGGCAAAACATATACATTTTTAGCATTTTCTAAAATTGCATAATCTATTGAAATATTTTCAGCATTAGCATAATTATTTTCAATAAACTCTTTTTCAGAATTGGTATTATAACTTTCAATACCTTTTAAAAATAAAGAATTCATTTGAGGTTGAAATTTTTTAAAAGCAGAAATAATTGATTTTACTGACCAAATAAAAATTCCTCCATTCCAAAGAAAATTTCCAGAATCTAGAAACTTTTTGGCGGTTTCATAATCTGGTTTTTCTCTAAACTGATTCACTTTTTTTATTGAATTTTCATCCAATCTATCATATTCAATATAGCCAAAACCTGTATTAGGAAAAGTTGGCTTAATTCCTAAAGTCATCAAGCAATCTTCTTTAAGACAAAAATTAAAACACTGTTGTAAATTTCTAGCAAACTCATTTTCATCTTCAATCCAATGATCGCTTGGTGCCACAACCATAACGGCATTTGGATTTTGCTTTTGAATTTTTAATGATGCATACAATATACATGGCGCAGTATTTCGCATGGCTGGTTCTAACAAAACTTGTTCTTGTTTTACCATTGGCAATTGCTCAAGAACCAAATCATTATAGCGTTCATTAGTTAAAATTAATATGTTCTCAATTGGAATTATTTTTGACAAACGACTAAAAGTTTTTTGAATTAAAGTATCGCCAGAACCTAACATATCATGAAATTGTTTTGGAAAATCAGATGTAGAAACTGGCCAAAATCTTGATCCAACTCCACCAGCCATTAATATTGCGTAATAGTTTTTATTCATTTTTATTGCGATTGACAAAGCATTTCATTTTTTTTTATTAGTAATACAAATATATTTATAATAAATAGGAGTTGAAGTATTAATATTCCCAAAATATAAAATATCGTTTCGTATATATCTGAAGAATTAGATCTAGAAATTTCATAATATCTTTTAGAAAGTGAAATTGGATTTAAAAAACATTGATTTTTAAAAAAAAGTAATAATAATAAAATCGTTCCTAATATGTGCAATTTAGAAACGATTGTAGATAATTTTATATCTACTTTTTCTAAAATAAAATATAACAATGCTAGAAATAATAAAAGAAAAGAAAGCATTAAGTAGAAATCTTTTTCTTTAATAATATAATATGTATCATAAATATTAATGTCAAAAGTCATTTCAACATTAACAAATAAAGTAACAAAAAATAAAATTAGTGATGAAATGAACAACAAATAATATAAATTTAATTTCTTCATTTTATCCAGGAATAATTTCAACCTCAGCATTAGCGTTAAACAAAAAAGTTCTTCCTGTTTTTATTTCTAAACATTCGTAACGTTTTACTCGAAGTCCTTTTTTTTGAAAAATTCTTCCGTTTTTTATTCTAAACATACTTCCATTTGGCACTTCGTGCATAAAATGAATATCAACTTTTCGTTCATCAAATTGTTTCAATGCAAATGCCAATTTAGCATCAGTATCACTACTAGCTGTTGGATTTCTGAAATGGTTTGCAATCAAAGGCAGCACTGAATGCGGAAAAATTTCGGGTCTAATGAACGGAACCATCATTCTTTGAAAAGTCATTTTCCATTCGTTTCCGTGTGGTTTTATCAATCGTCCAAATTTTTCAAATGCTACTAAATGTGAAATTTCATGTACCAGTGTTATCAAAAATCTGTATTTATTTAAATTAGCATTTACTGTAATTTCGTGTTTTCCATTTAAAGCTTTTCTATAATCGCCATGACGCGTTTGCCTTTCATTTACAATTTTGAGATGTACATTATTGGCTTTGATTAATTCAAAACAATAATTTACTGCATGCTCTGGAAGATATTTTTGTAAAACTTCGCTCAATTTTAGTTTAATATTTAAGGTGTAGAACTCGAAACTTGTAGCACTTTTCCGTTATAATATATATTTCCAGTTAATGCAAAATCATAAATATAATGTGCCATTTCAGTTGCAGAAAGTGGCGCTTCATATCCTGGAAATGCTTCTTGCAACATTTCGGTATTTACAGAACCTAATGCTAAAACATTAAACGCTATTCCTTGTTCTTTAAATTCTTCTGCCAGTAATTCTGATAATGTAATTACAGCACCTTTGCTAGAACTGTAAGCTGATAGTCCTGAAAACTTCATGCTTCCTTGAATTCCACCCATAGAACTTATTGTAACTACATGACTTCCTTTTTTCATGTATGGCAAACAAACTCTTGTTAAATTGGCAACACCAAAAACATTTACTTGATACACTTTTTCAAAATCTTGTTGTGTGGTTTCAATAAATGGTTTGCTTATTAAACTTCCTGCATTGTGAATAATTATATCAATTTTTTTTAATGACGATGATAAAAACTTTTCAACTTCATTAACTTCATTTTCTATAGACAAATCTACAGAAAGGCAAGTAATATTATTATTTTCTATAAATTCTTGAGGTATTTTTCTAGAAATTGCAACAACATTATGACCAGCATTTGCAAATTGTAAAGCAAGTTGATATCCAATGCCACGAGAAGTTCCAGTAATTATTATATTTTTCATTTTATATTTTATTGTCGTAAAGATAATAAAACTAAAGAAATGATTTTACTTGTAGTATTTCTTATAAAACTTAAAAGCTTGAAAAATACCAAGCCCAATAAAAACTGATGGAATTATTGCTTTCATTAAATATTTAGCCAAAAAATCAGTTTGACTTGTAACATAATTTAAAGATAAAATTAAAGTTAACATTCCAAAAAAAGTTCCAATTATTGTTCCAATTACATAAAAATATTTTTTAAAACCTTTAACATCAATATATTTTTCGTTAAGCAAATAAAGATTCCAACTTAGCCAAAAAGGAATTTGAATAAAATTTAAACAACTTAAAATTAAACCAACAGCGAAAACTGAATAATTAAAATATGTTTCTAAAACCGTTTCATTTGAAGCATTTGAACTTGCACTAGAATAAAAAACATATGCAAGAATAAACATAAATACAATTGAAAAAGCTTCAATAAATTTTAATAAATTTTTATTATTAATAAGTTTATTTGCAAAAATTAATGTAAAATAAATTACAAAAAACTCTATTAATACTACTCCAAATAAATAGAAAACTGTATCTTTTAAACCAAATTTTTTATAAACGTCAAAACCAACTACATTTAGATATCCTAAAGGAATAGATCCAATGAAGCTTATTAAAAAACCAACAAATATGTTTTTTAAATTTTGCATTAAAAATTAACGATTTTATTACTTTGCTCAAGATGTAAACGATATTCTTTCATTCCATCTTTTCTATTTAAAAATAAAAATCCTCGTTTTTTATTTTCAAGACTAATCTTAAACATGTAGGTAATGTGTCGCGCCAATTCTTTCCATGCAAAAAAGATAGAATGTTTTGGATCATAAATATGTGTTGGCTCACTTCCTGCTCCATTTAACTCAACAATCGAAAAGTTTTTTCCGTTTTCTAAATCTTCCCAAGATTGAAACATTACATCCATTCTTCCAAAATAAAATTCTGGTATTTCTTGACATATTTTATCAATAAGATTAGTTAATTTATCAGAGATTAAATTGCTTGCATCTATAAATTTTGCACCTCGAGCATGATTTCCAAAAGGAACTAAATTTAGTTTTTCGCCTTTGGGCAATACCTCTTTCATTTTTTTTCCATATTCTTTTTTCAACGTTTCTAATTGAAACTCAAATCTTGGATTTTGTTTTATCAATTCTTCAATAGTTGAAGTTCCGTTTCCTTCAACAATTAAAAATTCTTTAGCAACAATTCCAGTTATTTTTCCTTTTTTTTCAGAAGGAAATCGCACATAAAAAATTCCTACTTCGTTATTAAAAGGAATTAAATCTTGAATTAAATAATTAAAATTTGCTTTTGAATGATAACTTAATAATTCATCAATAGTATTTATTTTTTTTACTGCTGAACCACGTAAACCAATATCTGGTTTTGCAATAAAAGGAAATTTAATTTGAGAGTTTTCAATAATTGAAATTGCATTTTCAAACGATATTTGACCTTCAACTAATTCAGTTTTTGGATAATATTGATGCGGAATAATGTTATAAATTTCCATTTTTGACTCATTCATAAATCCGCCATTTTTGATTGTAGGATTACATGAATTGAAGAAAAAAATTGATTTTGCTCGAAAAGAATAATACACCCAAAGAAAATAAATTGGAATATAAACAACTTTAAAAGGCCAATATTCCCAATGTGTGAGTTTATGTATAAAAAGTTTCAAATTTAGATTGTTATGAATGTATTGACAAAATCTTCGTTTTTTTGTAAATCATAATGCGTGAGTATAACTTTATTTTTTTCGATTACAGTTTGGGTGATACTCAAGGTTTTCATGACATCATTTCTATTTATCACTAAGCCATTTTCTTCATTATCGTTTTCGGTATATCGATGAAAATTAAACATTTCAGATTCGCTAATTTCAGGTTTTGCAACTAAAAAATTGTGAAACCAATTGGCTCTTTTTTCACGAACTTCTTTTGGGTATAAAGTTGATGATGACCAAATATGGTTGTTACTCGTTTCAAGATTTGTGGTTTCTTTTTCTATTTCATTCCAACGCAATTGATACAACAAATTATCTTGAAAAAGTACTAATGTGAAAGGTTCAATATTAGTTAAATCTATTACTTTCCATTCATTTATTGGTGAATCTGAACTAATAATATCTGTAACAATCAATCCACGACTTTTTTTGTAACTTGATTTTACTTGATGCTTTTCAGAAGCGCCATTTAGCAATACTAATACTGTAGCATTTTCAGTAATTGCATACCAAGTTCCTCCAGCTTTTTGGTCTTTAGGAAAAAGTAGTTTTTTATTATTTACAAGATAAGTTTTAGGTTCAATTGCACTTGGTCGAATTGTTTTTTCGTCGCGATTGGATGTAATGATGGTTTTTCCTTTAGAAAAAACAAAACTTACTGTGCACATTGTTTTTTGTATTCAATTGTAGAACGCGCAACACCAAAATTTTCATCAATAGTTATTGATTCATTTTGTAAAACTGCTACTTTTATTAATGCTTGATGATGAATACAATGTTCTAAATTATATAGTAATTCTCTATTATAATTGCTTTCAATCAATAATTCTTCGCCATCAACAAGTTGTTGTAATTGCAAATTTTTATTTGGCTTATCTAATTTATCAATAACTTCAACAATCGCTTTTTTAGCAAACATTATGTCGGTTTGAATTAAATAATCTCTTTTTCTATCATCATAATTTATGATTCCGTTATCAAATTGATTTTCTAAACATTGAAACATTTCAATAATATGACGTGTATGTTCGCCTATTGTTGCATTGCTAAGTCCAAAGCACGGACAAGTGTAATCATCGCTAGACAACTGAGTTAGCAAGTCAGACAATTCATTTAAAGTATTTTGAATAGAAGGAATTAACATAAATTAGTTTGCTATTTACTATTATTATTCTTGTTTGAATTTATATTAAATTTTCATTTTCAACAAATCTGGAATTTTACTTCTTTGACTATAAATTAATAATAGGCAACAAAGAAACGTAATTATTGCCAAAATAAAAAGCAGTCCTCCATCATTTTTTACAGAAATTCCTAATATTATTAAATGTGACAATATTGCACCACTAATTGTTGCTATACCTAAAATGGCTCCAATTAACATTGTTCTAGGAAAAACCAATAATATACACACTAATAACTCCACAATTCCTGTGCCAATTCTTCCGTAAGGTTCAATCTTTAAAGTTGTAAAAATATAAACTGACTCTTCTGATGCTGTGAATTTAAAATATAATGTTTGCAACAAAATTACAATTACAATTAATTTTAAAATCCAAATAAATATTGGGTTTTTCATACTGATTAATTTATAGTTTTTTTCCAATTAACATCTGCTTTTTTCTTTAATATTGTTTCGTTTTTATTCCAAGTTTTTAATGTGTTGTTAAAAAAGGCATTATAAAACAAATACAATTTAGCATCAATAATTTTATATGTTTTTGGATCAACTTCAACTTTTTCGGCAGTTTCTCCCATTGCATAAGCACACCAACCACCATACTGTGGCTCATAAATTGAAGGATTTTTTATAAATAAATCTTTATTAGCTTGTGATGAAAAATTATAAATCACACCATCATTTGTAACTGAAATTGAACTTTTACCTTTTACTGCTTTTTTTTGAACAAAATAGGCAACTGGATCATAACCTTGAATGGCTACTTTATTTTCTAAATTATATTGCGCTATTTTTTTAGAAGTTTGACCAAATGTTGATGATATTGATAATGAAATAAAGAAAATTAGAATTAGATTTTTCATTTTGATATAGTTTAAATAAATTTTCAAATACAAAGTTATCTTATATGTACGAATGAAATTGTTAGCTGGTTTACAAAAACTGAGCTTTTATTCTTAATTTAAAATAATTTATAGTTTATAGATGCTGTTGCTATACCCATGAAACCTTCTCCTACTCTTTCGCCTTTGGTTACAATATTAATTTCTCGACCAAATCCTAAAGATAATCCTCCATTTATTTTATTTGAAAAATTATATAAATAACCTGCATTTATCCATGGCTGAATAACCAAAGTATATGTTTTACCTTGAGTTGGCATTGTAGTGTTTAAATTATCTTGCCAATTTGTCCACATATTCCATGTGTCAATTGTAGCTCCAAATATAAAATTACCATTTCCATTTGGGATATACTTTACAATTCCAAAACTAGCACCAAAACCTGATGCTTTTTCATAATCATTATAATTACTATAGTCTTTTCGATCTGCAAAATTTACGCCTATTCGATATCTAAGAGCCAAATTTTTTTTTACAAATACATTTGCGGTTATCATAGGCATGAAGCCAACAGGATATTTTTGAAACTCTAATCCAAGTTCAATTTTTTTATTTAAATTATCTTTATTTTGAGAAAAATTTGTTAACGGTAATAATAAGATAATGAGAAGAAGCTTTTTCATAACTATTAATTTATTCTCAAAGTTAGTTAAAAATAAATTTATAAAAGCAAAAACCCTTTCAAGTTAGATTTTGAAAGGGTTTTACTATTTTTTAAAAAAAGTTGTTACACTAATCCTCTTGATATTACAATTCTTTGAATCTCTGATGTTCCTTCATAAATTTGAGTAATTTTAGAATCGCGCATCATTCTTTCAACATGATATTCGGCTACATAACCATTTCCACCATGAATTTGGACTGCTTCATTGGCTACCTCTAAAGCTATTTCTGAAGCATACAATTTTGCCATAGCGCCAGAATGTGCAATATCTTTGCCTTCATCTTTTTCGCAAGCTGCTTTCATTACTAATAATTTGGCTGCAGTAACTTTTACATACATATCTGCAAGTTTAAAAGCTATGGCTTGATGATTAAAAATTTCTTTTCCAAAAGCTTTTCTTTCTTTAGAATATTTTAATGCTATTTCATAAGCACCAGTTGCAATTCCTAATGCTTGCGATGCAATTCCAATTCTTCCACCATTTAAAACATTCATTGCAAATGAAAACCCAAATCCGTCATCGCCTATTCTATTTTCTTTAGGAACTTTTACATCATTAAATAGCAACGAATGAGTATCACTTCCACGAATTCCCATTTTCTTTTCTTTAGGTCCAATATCAAATCCTGCCCAACCTTTTTCAACAATAAATGCGTTAATTCCTTTGTGACCTTTTTCTATATCCGTTTGAGCTATAATTAAATAAGTTGATGCTGTTGCACCATTTGTGATCCAATTTTTAGTTCCGTTCAATAAATAGTAATCTCCTTTATCAATTGCAGTAGTTTTTTGCGATGTAGCATCACTACCTGCTTCTGGTTCGCTCAAGCAAAATGCTCCAATAACTTCGCCTTTAGCAAGAGGAACAAGGTATTTCATTTTTTGCTCTTCATTACAATACTTTTCCATTCCAGCACAAACTAATGAATTGTTAACTGACATAATTACGGCTGCAGAGGCATCAACTTTAGCAATTTCGGTCATTGCCAAAACATAAGAAACACTATCTAAACCCGAACCACCATATTTTGGATCAACCATCATTCCCATAAAACCTAAATCGGCCATCATTTTAACTTGTTCTGTCGGAAATTTAGAATGTTCATCGCGTTCAATCACACCTGGAAGTAATTCTGCAATTGCAAAATCTTTAGCTGCTTGTTGAATCATTAAATGTTCTTCGGTTAAGTTAAAATTCATAATATATAGTAAAGTTGGTTTTGATTTTCTTTAAATTTGAAGCAAAAATAATGCATTTTAATTAAAATTTCAAACGTTTTCGTAAATTTAGCCAATGTTTAAAGATTCCTACAATATTATAGGTGTAATGAGTGGCACATCGCTTGATGGAATTGATTTGGCACATATCATTTTCACTATCAAAAACGAGATTTGGAGTTATGAAATTTTAGAATGTCAAACCATTACTTATGACGACATTTGGTTAAACATTTTAAGGAATGCAGTAGATTTTTCTAATTCAGAATTGGAATTATTAAATCATAATTACACCAAACTTCTAGGCAAGGTAATTTTAAATTTTATTGATAATTATAAAATAATAAATCTTGATGCAGTTTGTTCACATGGACACACAATTTTACACCAACCACAAAAAGGAATTACATTTCAAATAGGCAATCTTCCAGAAATAGCAATATTAACCCATCATAAAGTAGTTTGCGATTTTCGAATTCAAGACGTAAAATTGGGTGGTCAAGGCGCACCATTAGTGCCAATTGGTGATAGAATTTTATTTTCTCAATTTGATTATTGTTTAAATCTAGGAGGATTTTCAAACATTTCGTTTGAACATTACAATGAACGAATTGCATTTGATATTTCGGCAGTAAACACCGTAT
>JAYTPS010000090.1:0-3590 GCA_043747155.1 Flavobacterium sp.
AATTAATTTAGCAATTGGTTTAGCAGCAATACCTGATTTTTGTTGAGATTTTACAAAGTTTAAAAATTGAGTTCCAGAGATAGTTCTACTTTCAATTGACATCAATTTTCCGTTATAATCTATCATATTTTCAGGCAATTCCCATTTTCCTTCATAATAGTCATTTGTAACAAGTTTTGAAGTTACTGCAAACATTTTTTCATCACGTTTAACTTTATATTTTTTTCTTAGTTTTTCAGTTAATGAATTAGTAATCAATCTAGAACGATCATCTTTACCAATTTTATTTTCAAGTTCTGTTTTAGATTCTTCAAACGTTTTTACTGGATAATTATCAATTAACTTTACAATATGCCATCCAAAAGCAGATTGAATTGGTTTGGATATTGGGTTTTCTTTGGTTAGTGAAAATGCAGTTTCTTCGAACTCTTGAGAACTTAGTTGACCTGATCCAA
Organism: Flavobacterium sp.; assembly: GCA_043747155.1. Lineage (GTDB taxonomy): Bacteria > Bacteroidota > Bacteroidia > Flavobacteriales > Flavobacteriaceae > Flavobacterium. The sequence continues at coordinate 456 of JAYTPS010000090.1, forward strand.
ATCTATTTAAAACACCACCTTTAGAAGCCGAAGATTTATCTTCAGAAAACTGTCTTGCCAATTCATCAAAACTTTCTCCTTGCTGAATTTTTTTGTAAATATCATTTATATTATCTTCTACTCCTTTTGGATCGACATTTTCCTTAGAATTCATTAACATTATATGAGCAACAGCAACTTCACCTCTATTTTTTCTAACATCAACAACTTTTATAATATGATAACCAAAACGAGTTCTTATCGGCAATGAGATTTGACCTTTACCAGTTTTATATGCTGCACTTTCAAAGGCATAAACCATTCTAAAACTTGTGAAATATCCTAAATCTCCTAGATTTTCTTTAGCCGATGGATCTTCCGAGTTTTCTTGTGCTAATTTTCCAAAATCTTCACCAGAAATTGCTCTTTTTCTTAATTCTTTAATTTTATTATAAGCGATTATAGTATCTTGAGCAGATGCATTTTCATCAACCATTACTAAGATATGCGATGCTTTTATTTCATTTTGCATTCTATCATAACCTTCTTTTATTAACTCGGCAGTAACTTTAGAATCTGAAGTATAATTTTTAGAAAGTTGAGTTCTGTAACTTTTAAATTCATTTTGATATTGAACATTGTTTTGCAAACCAATTTTGTTTGCCTTAGTAACTTTTAATTTATAACCAATAAACAATTCGAGATATTGGTTTAAATCTTTTTGAGATTCGTCTTTAACTAAATCTAAATTCTTTTTGTAAACTCGTTCAAACTCATCTGTATAAAATGGTTTGCCGTCTATTGTAAATAAAACTTCTTTCGAATTATTTTGTGCATTTATTGCAAAACTTAATGCTAATAATAATCCTAAAAATACTTTTTTCATACCTCCAATTAAAATTAAAAATTTACTTTAATAACAATCAACAAAAGTAACAATTCATCGCTATTATACAACTATAAGGAATACTATTAACAAAAATTTATTAACATAAAAAGCAATATTGAGTTGTTTTAGCATTGAGAATAATTAATTGAATTAGTTATTTTGCGAATTAGATAGTATTTTTGCAACCCATAAAATAATATATGAGTTTTTTAAAAGAAATACTACGACGAAGAACATTTGGAATTATTTCGCATCCAGATGCAGGAAAAACTACCTTAACTGAAAAATTACTTCTTTTTGGAGGAGCAATTCAAGAAGCTGGTGCAGTAAAAAATAATAAAATAAAGAAAGGTGCAACAAGTGACTTTATGGAAATTGAACGCCAAAGAGGAATTTCTGTGGCAACATCGGTTTTGGCTTTTAATTATAAAGACAAAAAAATTAATATTCTAGATACACCTGGACATAAGGATTTTGCTGAAGATACTTTTAGAACATTAACAGCTGTCGACAGTGTAATTGTAGTAATTGATGTTGCCAAAGGTGTTGAGGAACAAACTGAAAAATTAGTATCAGTTTGTAGAATGAGAAAAATTCCAATAATTGTTTTTATTAATAAATTAGACAGAGAAGGAAAAGACGCTTTTGATTTAATGGATGAAGTTGAAAAAAAACTTGGCTTGCAAGTTACACCTTTAAGTTTTCCAATTGGAATGGGATATGATTTTCAAGGAATATACAATATTTGGGAGCAAAATATTAATTTATTTAGTGGTGATAGCCGAAAAAACATTGAGGATACCATTGCAATTTCTGACATTAATAGTTCTGAGTTAGAAAAACTAATTGGAGAAAAACCAGCAATAAAACTTCGTGAAGAACTTGAATTAATTAAAGAAGTATATCCAAAATTTGATAGAGAAGAATACCTTAATGGAAATTTACAACCTGTTTTTTTTGGTTCAGCATTAAACAATTTTGGAGTTAGAGAGTTACTTGATTGCTTTGTAGAAATTGCGCCTACTCCAAGGTCAAAAGAATCTGATACCAGACTAGTACTTCCAGAAGAAGAAAAATTATCTGGTTTTGTTTTTAAAATTCATGCCAATATGGATCCAAAACATCGAGATAGATTGGCATTTATAAAAATAGTTTCAGGAACATTTGAACGCAATAAACCCTATTTGCATGTCAGATTAAATAAGAATTTAAAATTTTCAAGTCCTAATGCTTTTTTTGCCGAAAAGAAAGAAATTGTAGACATTTCTTATCCAGGAGATATTGTTGGATTGCATGATACAGGCAATTTTAAAATTGGAGACACTATGACCGATGGTGAAATAATGAATTTTAAAGGAATTCCAAGTTTTTCGCCAGAGCATTTTAGGTACATCAACAATGCTGATCCTATGAAAGCTAAGCAGCTTGAAAAAGGAATTGATCAATTAATGGATGAAGGTGTTGCACAGCTTTTTACTTTAGAAATGAACAACCGAAAAATTATTGGTACTGTTGGTGCATTACAATATGAAGTTATTCAATATCGTTTAGAACACGAATATGGTGCTAAATGTACTTATGAAAATTTTGCTGCACACAAAGCTTGTTGGGTAAAACCTTATGATTTAAAAAGTGATGAATTTAATGAGTTTAAAAGGGTAAAACAAAAATTTTTGGCTCATGACAAATATGGTCAATTGGTTTTTTTAGCCGATTCAGATTTTACAATTCAAATGACCCAAAGTAAGTATCCAAGCGTTAAATTATTTTTTACTTCAGAATTTGATTAATATAACTATTTTTAAGTCATAATTTTTCTACAAATCGTTAAATTGTAACAAATTATGATTACATATTGAAAAAATGATTTTATATTTGCCATCTGAATTAAATTTTAGTTATGAAAAAAGTTTTTAAATTATATATATTAACTGTTGTTTTATTATCGAATTTTTCGGTATTTGCACAACCAGGTGATGATGATGGTGGCGGTGGTTTAGAAGGTGGCGATCCAAATCCTGCTCCAATTAATAGTGCGTTAATTTATTTATTAATTTTTGGTGTTTTATTTGCAATGTATACAATTAAGAAAAATAGAAAAACTACCTAATAGTTTTATTTTATATTTATTAATGTCCTCATTTTTTTGAGGGCATTTTTTTTTGCTTAATTTATAAAAATATAAACCCTTTTTTTTGATATCAAAGCATAAAAAAACCTCCTCAATTTCTTGAGGAGGTTTTAAGGTATTACTTAGTTTTTAATAA
>JAYTPS010000091.1:0-2864 GCA_043747155.1 Flavobacterium sp.
ATTGAAAAGTTTTTTTACTTAAAAAAAAATATGTAAATTTGCTTTTTAATTAGTGTAAAATTACATAATATGAAAACAAAAAATAAACCCTATCTAGAACGAGAAGAAACCATGAATATAGTTTCAGAACCAATGGCAATTTATTTACCGTCATCATTTATTAAAAATAATGTTCTAGAAAATCTAGCCCAAAACTCTAAAGAATTATTTTCTAAAGTAATAGCCATGACTGGTTTAACGATAAAAACACTTTCAGAAAATATTTTTGAAATTACTCCTAAAACCTTTATAAAATATAAAAATAACAATACAAAAATTCCTTCAAGAATAGCAGAATTGGCCATTGAGATTAGTGCTTTGTATGAGTTGGGTAACATTGTGTTTAATAATTCGACTGTTTTTAATGAATGGTTAGAAAAAGAAAATGTTTTTTTTAATAATAAAAAACCATCTATTTTTTTAAATACTTCAACAGGAATTCATTTAATTTATGAAGAATTAAAAAGAATAGAGTTTGGAGCAACTGCCTAATTAGATGAATGTTTTTAGAATTGCTCATAAAAAATGGTCTGAAAATTTAATTGCTTCTGGTTATGCTGCTAGATGGAATTCTAATGGTTTTTTTGTGATTTATGCTGTAGAAAATAGTTCTTTGGCTTGTTTAGAAAATTTGGTTCATAGAAATGGTTTTGGTTTAGATAACTACTATTGTTTGTTAACAATTACTATTCCTAATACAATTATAAAAACTAAATTTCATGAAAAAGATTTGCCAAATGGATGGAATGAAAATAATGAAAACGGACATTTAATATGTCGAAAAATTGGCGATGATTGGTTAAGAAGTCATAGATCTTGTGTTTTACTTGTTCCATCGGCTATTATTACTAATGAAAAAAACATTTTAATTAATCCTAATCACAAGGATTTTGCTAAAATTAAATTACAGTTGTCACAGCCATTTTCTTTTGATAAACGGCTTTTATAAATAATTAACTAAACCAAAACTAAATTATAAATTATGAGTACAAATCAAGTTAAAACAAACTATCCTGCATTATATACACTTATCACAGTGTTTTTCTTTTGGGGATTTATAGCTGCTGGAAACAGTATTTTCATTCCTTTTTGTAAAAGTTATTTTTCTTTAGATCAATTTCAGTCCCAATTGGTTGATTTTGCTTTTTACACTGCTTATTATGTTGGTGCTTTACTTTTATTTGCGCTTGGTGACATGAGTGGTAAAGATATTGTTGGAAAATGGGGTTACAAGAAAAGTATTGTTTACGGATTATTGTTTTCTGCTCTTGGTGCTGGAGCAATGATTGTTGCGGTTGAAGCTAATTTATATGCTGGTATGCTTTTAGGTTTATTTATAGTTGCTTTAGGTTTTTCGTTGCAACAAACTGCAGCTAATCCGTTTGCAATTTTACTTGGTGATCCAAAAACTGGTGCAAGTAGAGTTAATCTTGGTGGCGGAATCAACTCTTTTGGAACAACGATTGGTCCAATTGTAGTTGCTTTTGCTTTGTTTGGCACTGCAGCTTCTGTGTCTGATGAACAAATAAAAGCATTAGAATTAAGCAAAGTTGTTTTATTATATATTGGTGTAGGATTATTATTTATTGCTGCTGCGGCATTATTTTATTTTTCTAAAAAAGTACCAAGTGGTATTGCTAATGAGCCAATGGAAAAAGCCAATAAAGCACTTAGAACTTTAGTGATAATGACTATTTTGTTGGCAATAATGTTTACACCTGTTTTTAATAGTTATAAAAGTGATGAAGCAATTAAAATTGAATCTATTAATAAAGAAGTTGAAGTAATAAAATTTGATCTTGCCAGAACAACTTACATGGCAAATTCTCCAGAGCTAGTTAAAATTGATAACGAAATTAAAGCTAAAGAAGCAGAAGCGTCAAATTTAAAAGAAGGTTTAGAAAAATATAGAATGTACTGGTTATCAGGCGCATTATTGGTTGTTATTGGTGGTTTGTTATTTTCTTATTCATCTGCACAAAAAAGAGCCGAAGGTTGGGGTGCAATGCAATATCCACAATTGGTTCTTGGAATGTTAGCTATTTTTACTTATGTTGGAGTTGAAGTTGCAATAGGTAGTAATCTTGGGGAATTATTAAAATTAAAAGAATTTGGAAGTTTGCAATCATCAGATATTGCACCATATATTTCAATGTATTGGGGTAGTTTAATGATTGGTCGTTGGGCTGGAGCAATTAGTGTTTTTAATTTAAAAGGAAGTAATAAAACGTTAGCATTAATTATTGTTCCACTAATTGCATTTGGAATTATTCTTGGTATAAATATTCTTTCTGGTAAAGATATGAAACCATTATATTATTATGTTTTTTGTGTTTTAATACAAATTGGTGCTTTTTTCTTAAGTAAAGATAAACCGGCTAGAACACTAACAATTTTTGGTAGTTTTGGAATCATTGCTATGCTTATTGGTTTGTTTTCTACTGGTACAATTGCAATTTATGCTTTTCTTGCTGGTGGATTGGCTTGTAGTATTATGTGGCCTTCAATTTTTAGTTTATCTATTATAGGTTTAGGAAAATATACTTCTCAAGGTGCAGCTTTTCTTGTAATGATGATACTTGGCGGTGGAATTATTCCTCCGTTGCAAGGAAAATTATCTGATATTATTGGAATTCATCAATCCTATTTTGTTGCTGTAATTTGTTTTGGATATTTAACATTATTTGCTATTTTAGTAAAAGGAATTTTAAAGAAGCAAAATATTGATGTTGATGCCATTGAAGCTGAAGCTAGTCATTAAAACAAATAATATTCTTATTTAAAAATTAGCACAGAAAGTATTTATTTCTTTCGGAGCTTTTTAT
>JAYTPS010000092.1:0-4617 GCA_043747155.1 Flavobacterium sp.
CGAAATAATGCATCAACATTTTTTTGATTAATGAAAACAAGTAACTATCTTAATTCTGTTAAAAGTTGATTATATTTGGCATTTAAATTTATTACGGATAAGATTATTTGATAATTTATTTAACATTTATAATATTCAAATTAAATCAAGAAGTTGCATTTTTTTAATCATTTATTTTAGTAATTGTCAGTTTATTTTATTCACTCGTCTAAAAATTTGTATCAATAATTAGAGCTATGAAAAAACCACTTGTATTGCCTGTTATAAATAACGACGATCAAAAACTTCAAGAGTTAATAACTTTCTATCAAGAAACGCTAGGTTTTTGCCCTAATAGCGTTATAACAATGTATCATCGTCCTGAAATTGCTTACTCGTTTATAGCACTTAACAAAGCTGTTATGGAAAATAAAGGAAAAGTTACTAGTGATTTAAAACGACTAATCGGATTTGTATCTAGCAATACTGCTGGTTGCAAGTATTGCCAAGCACATACTATTCGTGCTGCAGAACGTTATGATTCAGACCAAGAAAAACTAGAAAACATTTGGAGTTTTGAAACACATGCTGCGTTTTCAGATGCTGAACGTGTTGCGCTTGAATTTGCTCTAAAAAGTTCTTTAATCCCAAATGAAATTGATGATACGATTGCAGATAAAATGAGATTGTATTGGAATGATGGCGAAATCGTCGAGATTTTAGGTGTAGTTGCATTATTTGGATTTTTAAATCGCTGGAACGATAGTATGGGAACACAAATGGAAGATGGTGCTATTGAAAGTGGTAATAAATACCTTTCAGATAATGGTTGGGAAGTTGGTAAACATAAATATTAAAAAAAGAACAAATAAAAAAAATGCACCTCACTTTTAATTATGGCAATTAAATTGTTAACTATTCTTCAATAATTTTAAGGGTTAAAAGTGCATTCATATTTCTAGTTAATTGATCTCTAGTCCTGAAACCACTTTCTTTAAGGTAAAGCGAACCATTTTTGTAATATTGTAATGTTGGAACTGCTCTAACATTATTTTCTAAAGCTACTAATGGGAAATCGTCAACATTTACAGCAATAATACTTATTGAATTACCAAATACTATTTCTAAATCAGATAGTGTTTGAGAAATGCTTTTACATGGCATACACCATTTAGCGTAATAAATTAAAACAACCGCATCATTATTATTAACTATCTCATTGATAGTTAACTCATTGTTAAATTCAACCATCTAAAACTATTTTACAACAAATGTCAAACTTAATTAAGGTGTAATTGTTTACTATTTTACCTCAATAGTTAGCAATATTACAAAATATTATTATTGCATTTATAAATTTATTAATTTCATCCAAATATGAATAATTTTCGTATATACATTAAAATAAAATGTTTATGAAATTTAAACCTACAATGTTTAATAAAACTGTGTTTTTAATTATCCTTACACATTTGTTGTTTTTTGTTATTATAGTTTTAATTTATTATCGGGTTTTGTTGCAAGAAAATAGTTTGTTACTTCATCATAAAGTATTTGAAGTTAAAAACATTCAATATGAAAGTGAATTTAATTTATATTTTAGTAGTATTAAAAATAGTTTATTGATTTTGATGCTGTTGGTATTTATAAGTTTAATTATATATTTAGTGATTGCTAAAAACAAGCTTTTTCATCCTATAAAATTAATTACTAGTGCATTAGAAACTGGTAATAAAAAAAGCATTAAATTGTTAAAAACCATTCCAGGAGAGTTTAGGTATATAGGTAATTTATTTCAAGATAATAATAATCACAAATTCGATTTGATTTCTGCCAAGATAAAAGCAGAAGAAAGTGAACGATTAAAATCGACATTTCTTGAAAATTTATCACACGAAATTAGAACTCCAATGAATGCAATTATTGGATTTACTGATTTAATGCTTACTACTAATCTTAATGAAGTTGAAAAGAAGGAATATCTTTCTATAATTCATAAAAGTGGAATTGGACTTGTTTCAATAATAGAAGATTTAATAGAAATGTCTAAAATTGATACCAATCAAATCGTTACTAATTATACCGATATTGATTTAGATAAATGTTTAATAGAGCTTTACAATACTATAAAAGTTGATATTCCAAAATCTAAAAAAATTGATTTCTATATAATTGAAAGTAATGCTCAATTGTTTTATAATGTTAAGGTTGATGAAGTAAAATTGAAGCAAATCATTATCAATTTGGTTTACAATGCCATTAAATTTACTGAAGAAGGTTACGTTGCTTTTGGTTATGAAATTATTGAAGAAGGCGAATTGGATTTTATAGAATTCTCGATAAAAGATACTGGAATTGGTATTAGTAAAGAGAATCAAAAAACTATTTTTGATCGATTTAAGCGAGTAGAAAATGACTTAACAATTGAAAAAGGAGGATTAGGTCTTGGATTAGCAATTACCAAAGCGTATGTTGAAATGATGGGTGGAACAATATCAATTACTTCAAATCAAAATAAAGGAACTGTTTTTGCGTTCAAAATACCTTTAAAATATGATAAAACAAATAAACTTGAGGTTCATAAAGTTTCAGATATTCAATTTGAAATGCCACTCAATATCAAAACGATACTAATTGCAGAAGATGATAATATTAATTTTTTACTAATTAAAAAGATGCTTCAAGTTACCAACTATGAAATTATTAGAGCTGAAAATGGTCAAATAGCAGTGGATATTGCACTAGAAAATCCAACAATAGATATTGTATTAATGGATATAAAAATGCCAATTATGAATGGTTATGAAGCATTTGAAAAGATTACAATAATTAGACCTAATTTGCCTATTATAGCTCAAACAGCACATGCATCAGAAGAAGATAAAGAGAAGATAAACTCGTTGGGTTTCACAGATTACATTACAAAACCAATTAACAAAGAATTACTTTTGGAAATGGTTAGTAAATACATTTAAGATTACACATTATTTCTAGTTTTATTTCAAATTTATTTGAATAATTTCATACAATTGTGTAAGTCCATTTTCATCTGGAAATAGTCCAGTTCGACATTTATGTTTTGGACTATTTTTATTAATTTCATTCAAATAAATTAGCGCTTCATCAAATCTTTTTTCTTCAATTGAAATTTTAGTCAATAAAATATATACTTGTCTTGATAGATGATATGTCTTTAAGTATTTGTCTCAATTGATTTGATTAATTTTTCTCTACTTTTTTCATAAGATTTTAAATTATACTCTAAATTACCTAGTTTAAAGTAGTAATCGCTAATATTTTTGGATGAAGGAAAATTTTCGATTAAATACTCAAAACATTCCAGTGCTTTTTTTGAAGCATAATCTTCAATATTTTGGTCTTTATTATTCATTAATCTACGCTCTTTAGCAGTTGGAAGTTCGTGTCTATTATTGCACAAGAAAGCTCTAGAATAATCATTTGCTCTTTCAAAAATTTCTTCCTCAGAATAATTATTCTGACTGTAACCTAAAGAATAAAAAAGAAGTAGAAATAGTGAGTAAAATATTTTTTTCATTTGTGTATCTTTTTAATCTATCTAATTATTTAAACAGGCAATTATTTCTTTCTTTTTGTGTTCTGAAAGACTATTTTCATTTTGAAGTATTAACGATTTAGAAATTGTGTTTTCTAAAATTCCTGATTGTATTTTATAATGCTGACAGGTTCTACAAATAGTTCCATGATACAACAAAATTGCTTTCTCTTTCAAAGTAATTTCATCATCATCTTTAGAAATAATTTCAGAAACTCTTTTGCAAGAATATAATAAAAAAGGTAAGTGTTTTTTTAAACGTTCCATTTAGTTTCTACACATTTTTTAAGTAACAATTTTGAACGATGAATAATTTGCCAATAATTGGTCGTAGTAATGTTTAATTCCTTACAAATTTCATCTGCTTTTTTAGAAGTAAAATATTTATACGTTAACGCTAAATTCCATTTTTCAGGAAGCTCATTAAAACAATGCATTACATCTGCTTCAAATTGTTCTTTTTTGAGTAATTCTTTTTCTTTTTCCCAAAACGGAATTATATCGTTATCAATCCAAAAGTTATTTTCGTTATACATTAAATCAGAAATTGCAACTCCATTTTTTTCAGAAACTAAAAACGATCTTGTTTTTTCTTTTCTAAAATAATCAATAATTTTATTATTTAATATTGAAATTAACCAGGTTTTGGGTTGGCTTCTGTTTTCAAAACTTTCAAATGATTTTAATGCAGCAATAAAAGTATCTTGAACTAAATCTTCAGAAAGCTCTTTGTTTTTAGTTTTAGATATTGCCCAAGAAAAAAGTGCGTCACCATATAGATACACCCAATTTTCAATAGTTTTTATTTTACTTGTATTATCTAACATTATTCAATTTTGGTATTGCATATTTCCATATTTCATATAAAAAAATCAAATATACAATTGAATATTCAGTAATAATCAAAATCATATTTTCTTTAAAAGGAAAAACACTGTAGCCATAATAACTTAAAATGATTACAAAACTCCAAACTATTGGAAAATTATATTTTGTAAATACACTCAACAAAACCAAATTAATTAGATACCAAGGATGAACCGTTGTAGAAATAAATAAATATA
>JAYTPS010000093.1:0-2339 GCA_043747155.1 Flavobacterium sp.
TGCTGAATTTGTAGTAATACCTAAAATTTCAAGTTTTGAAGAATCCAATTTATAAATTTCATAGTAATCAATTCCTGTTGAAGTAGTTTTTATAATATAATTTGCACCAATAAAGTTACTTATAAATGGAGCTGTAGTGTCAATACTTGAAACAAATGTTCCATTAGGAACAAGAGTTAATGCTGAATAATTCCAAGTTATATTTGCACCTGATAAACCTGTTGTGAAACCTGAAGGATTAGTAGAAAATATATTTCCTGAACCAATATTATTTAAATCATTAGAATTTATGACAGGTTGGGCGAAGATTAAAACTTTCATAAATATTATATATATTACAATAATTTTTTTCATACCTAATTAATTTATTTTGTTATTTTTTTTATTTTTTATTTTTAAGCTGAAGTAATATTTCAAAGATATTCCTAGTGATTGTCTGGTTTCTATTACACCATTAAATTTCAATTTATTAATAGCATTTCCTATTTCTATGTTATTATATACTAAATTTAAAGCAATGGATTGTGAATTATCACCATTTAATTCAAATAGCATTCCAATTCCAATTCCAAATGAATAATGAATTTCTTTATATTCATCAGAGTCTGTTTTTATTAAATTGGTTTGATTACCACTTAAAGTAAATAATGAACCTTTAGCCGTGACATTATTAATGTTAAATTGAGGCAAAATTTGAAAAAACACTATATCTTCATAATCACCTAAATTTATTTTTGGGCAAAAATTAATTCCCATAGCTGAAGTTGTTCTTACAAGCAATGAAGTTTGAATATAAGCTTCATTGAAAATTGAGGCATCTGGTAAACTTCCAAAATAGTAATTAAATTCTATTTCGGGTTTTATAAAATTGTTAACTTTATATTCAAAACCAGTATTTAAATTTACAAATATTGATTTTTCAAATGCTGGATTTAAAAAAATTCCACCACCACTAATACCTCTCAGTTTTTGCGAATAGAAAGTAGATGAAATAAGTGTTATTATAAGTACAATTAATTTATTCATATATAAAAATAACACCACCAAAAAATGTATTTTTGATGGTGCTGGTTACATTATTAATTTTTTAATAATTTTCTGCCTTTCCAATAATTGTTATATAATGCAGCACCGAACATATCAATTTTAACATCAGTATAGGTTCTTGCTCCATTAAATGTTTCTAGTAAATCAATATATTCTTGCGTCGTGTCAGGATTATAATTTGTGCTACTATTATATGTTAACAAAAAATTAAAATCAAAATATTTAACAACCGCATTATCATCATTTGATGCCCAAAATTGATTTGCAACTATAAATTTAATTTTATTTGAAAACGGTTCTACATAAACTGTCCTAACCACCAAATTTCCTTCTGCTTTTTTTGTTATTAACTCTTGTTTTAAAGCAAATGTATTTATTGAAGAAATAATTTGAACTAAAGCTGCATCAATTGCTTGATTTACTTGTCCATTTGTTAACATAGCATTATATCCTAAAACTGTTATATCAATAACATTATCATTATTATCTACAGGGAAATTAAAACTTCCAGCACTTGTAGGTATTGTTGGTATTACTTGACCATTAATATTATATTTTACGTTTTTGTATTCAAAAAATGTAGTTTCATAGTTGTATTGTGCACTATTGTATACTGGAACATTAAAATTATAAGTATAAGTCATATTATTTACACCCATTCTAATTTGTTGAGCATACGATTTTTCCCACCATGATATTGTTCCAAATAATAAATTTAAATGTTCTCGTTTTTGTAATCTTGTAGAGCAACCAATTGATGAAAAAACACCAAAATTTTGATTAAAATATTTTACTTTTACTCTTCTATTGTCATTATAATAATCATAGCAAGATTCAGATTCCCCAAATATTTGTTCAAAAAATCCTTGATTCATAATAGTACATGAACCAAAATTAGCCGGATTAAAAACTCCATTACCTCCTGTTGATGTAGAACTTCCACCTCCACCACCACCACCATATTCATCTAAAGAAGTATCTGGCATTAAAATTCTAAAGGTAGTCAATCCTTGTCCTAGTTGCTCAATTTTTTCTTCGGGCTTGTCTGTTGTACTATGTTCATTATTATATTGATTTAATAATGCATATTTTTCTTCGGGAGTTTTATTATCATAATAATTATATAAAATTTGTTTATCATCTTTTTCAATATAAAACAACCCTAACTCTGTATATTTATATAACACGTCAGCAATAATAATTTCTCGATTTTCATTTAGCAAACTTGATAAAACTGGATCAGAAATAAGTTCATCGTCAATATCAAGTTCAATATCTCGACTGTCTTTATT
>JAYTPS010000094.1:0-2174 GCA_043747155.1 Flavobacterium sp.
AATATTGGGCTTCTTTCCATAATTGAATTAACAGTTCTCTTTACATTTATTGCAGCAACTTTTTCAACAAACTCAGCGTTGGATGAACTTCTGTTTTCAGTTTCGGTTTTTTCATCATAAACTGCTGGCTGAATTTTGCTTAATAATGCTGTTAAATTACCCATTTCTACATGATCACAAGCACCTTTTACCGCACCACATTTAGAATGTCCTAAAACTACAATAACTTTAGAACCAGCAACTTTACAAGCAAATTCCATACTACCTAAAATATCTTCATTAATAATATTTCCAGCGATACGAACACTAAAAATATCACCTAAACCTTGATCAAAAATAAGTTCAGCCGAAGTTCTAGAATCAATACAACTTAATATCACTGCAAATGGATGTTGACCATCAGACGTTTCATTGGCTTGTTCTAATAAATTTCTGTTGGCTTTTAGATTATTCATAAATCTTTTATTACCATCTTTTAAAATTTCTACAGCTATAGTTGGTGTTATGGCTGATTGCATTTCTTTATTTAATGTTTTCATCTTGATTATTCTTTAAAATCAATAGTATTTACTTCAACTTTTACCGTTTGTCTTTTCATTGCATCATATTTATGCTCGTATGTAACTGTATTTTTAAAACCTTCGGTATTTTCTAATTCGTATGCTTCTTTAAATCCAATAAGTTTTACTTTAATATTTTCATCTTTAGAAGTTACTTTTTTAAATTCTTTTATCAAATCTAATACATCGTGTGCAATATATACAGTATCTGTTGCATTAATTATTACTTTAGAATTTGCAGGAATAGACGAAAGTGTAGATTTAATTGCCGATTTATTTAAAAAAGAAACTTCTTGTGCCAAGTCTATATGAATAATGTCGCCATCTTTATATTCTTCTTTTTTAAAACTGTAAGCACGTTTCATGTTTCCTTTTAAAATAAAAATAACACTAATTATCATTCCCAAAGCTACACCTTTTAATAAATCTGTAAATACAACTCCTATAAAAGTAGCAATGAAAGGAATAAATTGATATTTTCCTTTTTCCCAAAAATGCTTTACGGTTTTAGGATTTGCCAATTTATAACCTACCATTAATAAAACAGCAGCCAAAGTTGCCAAAGGAATTTTATTTAAAATAAACGGTATTGATAAAACACTAACCATCAATAAAACTCCATGAATAATTGTAGACATTTTAGATTTTGCTCCAGCAGCATTATTTGCAGAAGTTCTTACAACTACAGATGTCATTGGTAAACCACCAATTAATGAACTAATAATGTTTCCAATTCCTTGTGCTCTAAGTTCTACATTAGTATCAGTATATCTTTTAGACGCATCCATTCTATCCGATGCTTCAATACATAAAAGTGTTTCAATTGATGCTACAACAGCTATGGTTACTGCTATAATCCAAACTTTAGAATTAGTTATTGCAGAAAAATCTGGAGTAACAATAATATTTTTAAATTCATCTAACGATTTTGGAACTGGTAAACTCACTAAATGTTCTTTAGAAATTGCTAAACTGCTTCCAGATCTTATCAAAAATTCATTTAAAACTATACTAAGAATTACTGCTACTAATGCTGCAGGAACTAATTTTAATTTCTTTAAAAAATCTACTTTAGTCCATACTATTAAAATTGATAAAGAAATTACAGCAATTAAAACCGAACCCAATTGTATATGGTTTAATACTTGAAAAAGTTCAGAAAAAGAATTCTCACCATCAATTTGAAAAAATGATTCATCACCTTCAAAATCTGGATCATATCCAAATGCATGCGGAATTTGTTTCAAAATAATTATAACTCCAATTCCGGCAAGCATTCCTTCAATTACATTATTAGGAAAATAATTAGAAATAGTTCCTGCTTTAATAAATCCTAAAAAAAGTTGAATAATTCCTGCTAATAAAACTGCCAATAAAAAAACATTAAAAGACCCTAAAACGGTTATCGCTGTTAAAACTATTGCTGTTAAACCTGCTGCTGGACCAGAAACACTTAAATGTGATTGGCTTAAATAACCTACAATTATTCCGCCAACTACACCAGAAATTATTCCCGAAAATAATGGTGCGCCAGATGCCAATGCAATTCCTAAACATAACGGAAGTGCTACTAAAAATACCACTAAACCTGAGGCAAAATCAGATTTAAGGTTT
>JAYTPS010000095.1:0-5986 GCA_043747155.1 Flavobacterium sp.
ATGAAAATAGCAATAGTTTGTTATCCAACATTTGGTGGAAGTGGAGTAGTAGCAACCGAACTTGGTTTAGAATTGGCACATCACGGACATGAAATTCATTTTATAACTTACAGACAGCCAGTACGTTTGGCGCTTTTAAATCCTAATGTGCATTACCACGAAGTAAACGTGCCAGAATATCCTTTGTTTCATTATCAACCATACGAATTGGCTTTATCTAGCAAATTGGTCGATATGGTTAAATTATATAAAATTCAATTATTACATGTTCATTATGCAATTCCACATGCATATGCTGGTTACATGGCCAAGCAAATGTTAAAAGATGAAGGCATAATAATTCCAATGGTAACCACACTTCACGGTACAGATATTACTTTGGTAGGAAATCATCCGTTTTATAAAACTGCGGTTAGTTTTAGCATTAATAAATCAGATGTGGTTACTTCGGTATCACAAAGTTTAAAAGATGATACCTATAAATTATTCAATATTAAAAAAGACATTCACGTTGTGCCTAATTTTATAGAATTGGGAAAAAATAGAGATGAAAAAGAAATTAAATGTGAACGTTCTATAATGGCTAAACCAGAAGAAAGAATAATTACACACATTAGTAATTTTAGAAAAGTAAAACGAATTCCAGATATTATTAAGATTTTCTACAAAATTCAAGAAAAAATTCCAGCTAAATTAATGATGGTTGGTGATGGACCAGAAAAAGAAAAAGCAGAAAAATTGTGCTACGAACTTGGAATTCAAGATAAAGTAATTTTCTTTGGAAATAGTAATGAAATTGATAAAATTTTATCCTATACTGATTTATTCTTACTTCCATCAGAAACAGAAAGTTTTGGTTTAGCAGCTCTAGAAGCAATGGCTTGGAGTGTTCCAGTAATTTCTAGTAATTCTGGAGGTTTGCCCGAAGTGAATTTTGATGGAATTTCTGGATATTTATCAGATGTTGGAAATGTAGATGAAATGGCAATGAATGCTTTAAAAATTATAAGCAATATTGAAACTTTAAACACGTTTAAAGAAAATGCGTTAGTGGTTGCAAAACAATTTGATATTAAAAACATAGTGCCATTATATGAAGATTTATATAAAAAGGCACTTAATAATAAAGTATGAAAAAAATAATTTCAATATTTGTAATTTTATTTCTTGTTTCTTGTTCAACAACAAAAACAAAAGAGGATTCTAAATCACTTTATAAAGTATTAGTGTCTAGTGATTTTGGTGGTGCATCTTTTCAGTTTTTCGAAATAATTACTGAACAAAAAGAATTTTCAATTTTACTTGGTGATGATGAAATAAAAAAATTTGTTAAGCCAAACGATATTTACAACTCTAATTTTATTTTAATAAATCTAGGAGAAAGAAACACAGGTGGATTTAAAATCGAAATCGTTAGTGTAGAAGAATTGTCAGATAAAATAGTAGTTAGTATTAAAGAAAAAAAACCTCAAGATTCGCAAATTGTAACTCAAGAAATTACAAATCCGTATTGTGTGCTAAAAATAAATTCAAAGAAACCCATTGAAATTATTAGCCCAAATTAATTATTTAAAATTGAATTTTAAATAATTTATCACTTTTTAATTATAAAAATTTAGCTTTTATTGCTGCATTAGGAATCAAGCAAGCTTCTTTTTTTCCATACCATTTATATCTATTTTTGGCAATGTAATCATATATAAAATTTGAAAAAATTCTTGTAAACGCTATATATTTTAAACATCTATGCCAACTACTTAACGATTCAATAATTCTTAAAATTGCTTCTCCTTTATTATAATAGGCAACTCCAGGTTCATATAAAATAATGCTATCAGTATCTGACTGTATGCCAATATGTTTTGCAATTTGTTTACCTAATTCTGATTGTAAGGCAACAAATCTAAAAATATCTTTGCCGTCATTTTTAATAATAAATTGAACTGACGAATCGCAAAGATTGCAAACGCCATCAAATAATATTATTTTTTTGTTTTTTGGTAATTCTTCCATTAGTTTTATTTTAGTGCTTCAACAAATTCTAAAACATCTAAACTCACTTTGGATGTAAAAACACCATAATTTACAACTGCCTTGTTTTTTTCTATTTTGTCTAATGTTCCAATTGCTTTTCCGTCAAACATTCTTACTCTATCACCAACTTTTAAAATCACTTTTGGTTTTATTGGTACTATTGAAGCTTTTAATTTCTTTTCTTTCTTTTCAATCCTAATTTCTTCAACTTTAACAATTACTTCTTTTTCAACTTGCTTTTTTATTGTCTCTTTTGAAATTTTTTCTTTGGCTGATATTTTTTTTCGTTTGCTGTTTTCAATTTCTACCATTTTTAAAAACTCACCAAGTAACACTTTTTTATCTTTATTATTAAAATAATTTTCAGATATGTCATCAATTTTTTGACCAATATAAATTAATCTTTGGTTGGCATCATATAGTTCTTGATAACGCTCAAGCTTGTCTTTTATTTTTATATTGATGGCTTCCATTTTCTTGCTTTCATCACGAACTTTACTTTCTTCTTCTTTTAAATTTAAAGAAGTTTTTTCCATCTTAGAACGTTCTTTTTGCAATGTTGCAATAGTTTTATCAAAACGTATTTTTCCGCCTTCAATTTTCTTTTTGGCGCGATTAATTAATCCAAATGGAATACCATTTTTTTGGGCAACTTCAAAGGTAAACGAACTTCCAGCTTGACCAAGTATCAATTTATACATTGGTTCTAATGTTTTTTCATCAAACAGCATATTGGCATTTGATGCAAATGGCAATTCGTTAGCAAGAATTTTTAAATTAGAATAATGAGTAGTAATAATTCCAAAAG
The DNA here is from genome assembly GCA_043747155.1 of Flavobacterium sp. Taxonomy (GTDB): domain Bacteria; phylum Bacteroidota; class Bacteroidia; order Flavobacteriales; family Flavobacteriaceae; genus Flavobacterium. The sequence continues at coordinate 2,843 of JAYTPS010000095.1, forward strand.
CTTCTCTATGATAAAATTCTTCAAGAAAAGTTTCTGCCAAAGCTCCACCAAGTTCAGGATCAGAACCTGTTCCAAACTCATCAATTAAAAATAAAGTTTTTGAATTACATTTTTTTAGAAAATAGTTCATGTTTTTAAGGCGATAACTATAGGTGCTTAAATGATTTTCTATTGATTGATTGTCCCCAATATCAGTAAGAATTCTGTCAAATAAAAAGGTTTCGCTTCGTTCATGAACAGGAATTAGCATGCCACTTTGCAACATTAATTGCAATAATCCAACTGTTTTAAGTGAAATAGTTTTTCCTCCAGCGTTAGGTCCAGAAATTACAATAATTCTATTTTTTTCAGTAAGTTCAATTGTTTGGGAATAAGTTTTTTCTTTTTTTTCTGAATTATTTAAAAATAAGATAGGATGGAAGCAATCACGAAAATAAACTCTTTTTTCGTCGGTTATTTTAGGCAATAAACCATTAATTTTAGTAGCATATTTTGCCTTAGCAGCAATAACATCAATATCACTTAAGAACTCTTGATATTGTTTTAATAATTCCAAAAAAGGTCGAATATCTTTAGATAATTGTTTTAAAATTCTAATAATTTCTTCACGTTCTTCATATTCTAGATTGTTCAATTCTCTTGAATATTGTAAGGTAGTTTCAGGTTCAATATAAGCAATACTTCCAGTTTTAGAATTACCCAAAATAGAACCTTTAACTTTTTTTCTATACATTGCTAAAACTGCTAAAACTCTTCGGTTTTCAACAAAACTTTCTTTAATATCATCTAAATAACCTAATGAATTATAGTTACTCATTGCAATTCCAAAACTCTGATTTACTTTACCTCTAACAACACTCATATCTCTACGAATATTAATTAAATCAGCTGATGCATTGTCTTTAATAACACCATATTTATCTACAACTTCATCAATTTTTTGAATAATAAACTTGGTATATTCAACTTGAATTGCTTTTTCATAAAGCTTTGGATAATAGTCATTAAATTTTTTTAAAAAAAGTAATAATGTATTAACAGTTTCCGATAAATTTGCCATTTTTCTAAAGCTAGAAACCTCTAGAAAACTATCCTCAATGCCAAGCATTTTTATATCAGTTAAAATATTTTCGAAACCGTGATTGGGTAGTGAATTATTGTTGCTAAACGACGAAAGATATTCTGAAGTTTGCAATAAATTATTCATTAAAACGTATTTATCATTAAAAGGAGTTATTTCTAATGCTTTTCGCTTACCAATTTCGGTGTTGCAAATTGCAGAAATAGTTTGTAAAATGGTATTAAATTCTAAGTCTTTTAAAGTTTTATCTGTAATTGTAATCATTTGTTTGTATCAAAATTTCAAAGTTACAAAGTTTCAAAGTCAAAATCTATATTTAAATGGTTACTTTATTGAAAATCTTTGCGAACTTTGTAATAAAAATTATTTTTATGTTAAGTAATTTAAATTCTGATTGGAATAAGGTTTTAAAAGATGAAATTGAAAAACCATATTTTCATAATTTGATGCAAGTGATTGATGAGGAATATCAAAATTATGTTTGTTTTCCTCCAAAAGAATTAATTTTTAATGCATTTAAGAAGTGTTCATTTAATGATTTAAAAATTGTAATTCTTGGTCAAGATCCATATCATGGCGATGGTGAAGCTAACGGTTTATGCTTTTCTGTAAATGATTCAATTAAAATTCCGCCATCATTAAAAAATATTTTTACCGAAATTAATTCACAATTTGATACTGTTTTTTATCCAACCTCAGGAAATTTAGAGCGTTGGTCTAGGCAAGGAGTTTTATTGTTAAATTCCAGTTTAACTGTTAGAAGAGATATGCCAAACAGTCATAAAGATTTAAAATGGAATCTTTTTACAGATGCTGTGATAAAAAAAATAGCCGATGAAAAAGAAAATATTGTATTTTTACTTTGGGGAAATTTTGCTCAAAAAAAAGCTTCATTAATTGACAATTCCAAACATTTAGTTTTGCAATGTGGTCATCCATCTTTTGCTGGAGTTCATAAAAAATGGTTTAAAAACAATCATTTTATTCAAACTAATAGTTTTTTGAAGTCTGTAAATAAGTTGGAAATTGAATGGTAATTTTAGTAAAAAATTAATTAACCAAACTTGAATTTTGTGTTTTAAAAGTCTTCAAGAAATTTTCTTCAAAACATTCAAATAATCTAACGTGATTATTGCCAGTTGATATAATAGTTTGGTCTTTATTTGAAAATTTCTTACTAAAATTAAATTTTCTTAAATCAACTCGATATTCTCTATCATAAATATAATTTAAATTATAGACTCTAACGGTATATTTATTTTCTGAAAATGTAACCTTAAAATCAAAACTAAGTTTATATTCATTAAAATCATCGCTTGCATATTGCCTTAATTTACAAATGCTAAACAAACGTATGCCTTTTCCAGTATTATCAAGTTTGTTGGTTTCTACTCGTTTATCAGTTTTGTCAATTTGTTCAAGAACATCATTATCTGTTGTTGAAAAAGTTGCTTCCCAATAAATTTCTTTGTTTTCAATTTTAAAGTGTAAATCTTGAGAAAACGAAAAATTCGATATGAATAAAAATAGTAAAAGTGTAATTCTCATAATACTAATTAATTATTTCTGAATTTGAAATTTTAAAAAGTTTAGTAAAATAGGTATCCAAACACATCATGTTTATTTTATTTTTTTCAGTAGTGTGAAAAACATTTTGTCCTAATCTCAAAACGTAATTTTCTAACCTATTGTTCGTGTTTTCTTCACTTTCTCCATCAAATGTTATGTCATAAACTGTAACTTGATATTGTCCGTCACTAATTTCAACAGTAAAATTTAAATCAAATGCTTGTTCAAAATACCAACCGCCACCTTTGCAATCGCAATTTAATTTTGATCCTTTACCTGTATTGTCTTCTTTATTTACAGTTACTTTAGCGTGATTTTTATCAATTAAATTTAAAATATCAGTTTCTGAAGTTTTAAAAGACAATTGCCAAAATACTTCTTTACGTTCTGCTTTAAAATGATGGTCTTGAGCAATTGCTGAGAAGGAAATAAATAATAAAAATATAATATACTTTTTCATGTTTTTTTTTGCAAATATATGTTTTAATTTAAAA
>JAYTPS010000096.1:0-7438 GCA_043747155.1 Flavobacterium sp.
GTGTTCTTGACCTAAAATTTCTGAGAAAAGCATTAAGCAAATATAAAATAAAAATACAATTATAGCATTTTGTTTTTGTTTACAAATTAAAACTGTAAGTTAATTAGCATAAAAAAAGCAATTTAATAGGAAAAAATACTTAAAAATTATAAATTAACGTATTTTATCGATTAAAAATTCGGTTAAACGTCACAAATTATTACTTTTGAAAAGTTATTAACAATTACAAGTTCGTTTTTAAGTGCCCAAAACTATAAACTTACCATTATGAATACTAATAGAATAAAACTTTCAACTATTTTGGTTGCAACATTTTTATGTAATTTATTTTCCTACTCTCAGCTTTCTGTGCCTTTTAAAATGAGGTATCAATCATTTGTTAAAGGCGATATGACTGTTATTGCCAATAATATAACTAACAGAGTTGACTATGAAAACCAATCTAATGTTCCATATTACAACCACACAAGTTCTGCCAAACTCAATGACGAATACACAATGGAGTATATTGATATCGACGACGATCAATCTACCTTTTCATCAAGTAGTGCCGAATTAGCATTTGATAATAATAAAAACAAAAAAATTGTTTATGCAGGACTTTATTGGTCAGCAACATATAAATATAACAGTGCTTATCAGAAAAAAATTGGTAAATTTGTAGCAGACAATCCAACTAGAGATTCTTTTGATAGAGTACAAGTTAAGTTTCCAAATAGTGAAAATTATACAACCATAAAAGGCGAAACAATTTTTGACGGAGTTAATCAAAAAGAGTTTAAAGAGTTTGCGCCTTATGCTGTTTATGCTGATATTACATCTTATGTAAAAGAATTGTCTAATGCTACAGGTGTTTATACAGTTGCCGATATTAAAGCAACTCAAGGAATGTTAAGTGGTGGAGTTGCTGCTGGTTGGACTATATTTTTTGTATATGAAGATCAAGAAATGAGCGGAAAATTTATAACAAGTTTTGATGGTTTTGCTGGAGTTACTGATAAGTCAACAGAAATACTTTTTAATGGTTTTGAAACACTGCCACAAGGTTCTGTAAAAGCTAAAATTGCTTGTGCTGCTCTTGAAGGAGATAATAATATGATTGGAGATCAATTGCTTTTTAATACAACTGGAAATATAAAAGATTTTGTAGCTTTGAGTAATCCGTTAAGAAAAACAGGAAATTTTTTTAATAGTTCAATTACAATCGAAAATAAATATTTTACAAATAGGTTTCCAGACAGCAAGAATACTTTGGGTTATGACACATGTTTAATTACAATTCCAAACCCAAACAATTCAGTTATAGGAAATAATACTAAAGAAGCAACGTTAAAGTTAAAATCGTCAGGCGATAGATATTTAATGTTTTTTACGGCATTTAATGTTGAAGTTACCGAGCCAAATGCTTCGCCGATTATAGTAAATGAAAATTCAATAGTCTCGAACATTAAAAATGTTAAACCAAAGAAGTCAATTGTTAAAAACGCATTAATTAAAGAAATTCCAGAAGGAAGAGAAATGATTGCTGATGTCGAACAAGGATTTTCAGTAAAAAATTTAGCACAGAAAAAGCAAGCACTTTCTGAGGTTGATAAAAACAATAAAAAAGAAGAACAAATAGAAATAAGAACTATAACAATTTCCAATCAAGAAAGTGGGTATTATATTGTTGCCAACGTGTTTTCTAAACCAGAAAACGCAGATAAATTTATTAAATTATTAGATTCTAAAGGTATTGAAGCCAAATCTTTTGTGAACAAAATTAACAATTATCGTTATGTTTATCTAACCAAAACAACCAAAGAACTCGAAGCTATAAATTTATATCTTTCTAAAGTGAATGATACTTATCAAGATAAAATTTGGATACTATCTGTAAATAATGTTAACCTAAGTAAAGCAATAACAAACAATGATTATTAGTGTAATAGTTCACGGAGTATTAAAATCAATAAGACACAGAAAAAATATGTTTCCATCACTATTTTATGGAATAGAAATAGGTGGAATTATTCATTTTGAAAACGGTTTACGTTCAGTACTTAAGCCAGATAAAAAAAGAGATAGAGCATTGGCAAGAGATAGTTTTACAGGATAGATACATTGGTGTTTTATTCATAAAAAACAAATTGGTTATATTTGCAAATTATTTACCACAAACATCTCAAATGCAATGAAAACCCTAAACGATTTCAATTTCAATTCTAAAAAAGCTTTAATAAGAGTCGATTTTAATGTGCCATTAGATGAAAATTTTAATGTTACAGATGTAAATAGAATTGAAGCTGCAAAACCCACTATAAATAAAATTCTTGCCGATGGTGGAAGTGTAATTTTAATGTCACACTTAGGAAGACCAAACGGAAAAGAAGAAAAATATTCCTTACAACACATAGTAAAAACAACTTCTAAAGTTTTAGGAACTCAAGTGCTTTTTGCATCAGATTGTCGCGGCGAAATTGCCAAAAAAGCAGCTTTAAATTTAAAACCAGGTCAAGTTTTACTTCTTGAAAATTTACGTTTTTATAAAGAAGAAGAAGCTGGCGATGTTGCATTTGCCAAAGAATTAGCTTCGCTAGCAGATATTTATGTTAACGATGCTTTTGGAACCGCACACAGAGCACATGCATCAACCACAATTATTGCACAGTTTTTTAAAGAAAAAAAATGTTTTGGTTTACTTTTAGCCAAAGAAATAGAAAGTCTAAATAAAGTTTTAAATAACTCAGTAAAACCAGTAACAGCAGTTCTTGGTGGCTCTAAAGTTTCTTCTAAAATTACAGTTATTGAAAATATTCTTGACAAAGTAGATCACATGATTATTGGTGGTGGAATGACTTTTACGTTTGTAAAAGCACTTGGCGGAAAAATTGGCGATTCAATATGTGAAGACGATAAAATGGATTTAGCTTTAGAAATTTTACAAAAAGCTAAAGAAAAAGGAGTTCAAATTCATATTCCAGTTGATGTTGTTGCGGCAAATGCGTTTTCTAATAATGCACAAACGCAAATTGTTGATGTTCGTGAAATTCCTGATGGTTGGCAAGGTTTAGATGCCGGACCAAAATCTTTAGAAAATTTCAAAAAAGTAATTATGGAGTCTAAAACAATACTTTGGAATGGTCCATTAGGAGTTTTTGAAATAGAAAAATTTGCTAACGGAACAATAATTCTTGGCGAATATATTGCCGAAGCTACAAGAAACGGATGCTTCTCACTAGTTGGTGGTGGCGATTCTGTTTCGGCAGTAAAACAATTTGGTCTTGAAGATAAAATGAGCTATGTTTCAACTGGTGGTGGTGCAATGTTAGAAATGTTAGAAGGCAAAACCTTACCAGGAATTCAAGCTATTTTAGACTAATTTTTAGACTTTAACAATAATTAAACAAATTTATACGTTATAAAGAAGTATGTTTGCCTATTGGCATAAAATGCTGATTAATACCTTATTAAGATAATTATATTATGACATTAAAAAATAAAATCACAACATTACTTTTAGTTGCATCATCCACTTTTTATAGTCAAGAAGTTGTAAATCAATTAGATTCAATAGTAAAACCAGAAGTAAAAATTTCCTATCTAGATTCAATTAAAGCTACATTCGTTAACGACGATATGGCATCATGCATTGATAGTCTTTGGATGAAAGAACTTGTTTCGCTTGACAGCTACAACTCACTAATTCAAGATATTAAAACAATAGATGTTGATAAAACAGTAGATTTTGAACTTCCTACAGAATTATTGAAAGAACGATTAAAAAAGCTCGACGAAAAATCGCCTTTTAATATAGAATACAATATTGGTTTGGAAAATGTTATAAAGTCTTTTTTAAAAAATAGAAAAAGAGGATTTGAGCGTTTAATGGGAATTTCACAATTTTATTTTCCAATATTTGAAGAAGAATTGGCTAAAAATAATATTCCGTTAGAGATTAAATATCTTGCTGTTGTTGAGTCAGCATTAAATCCGTTGGCGGTTTCTAGAGTTGGAGCAACTGGCTTGTGGCAATTTATGTACCAAACTGGTAAACAATATGGTTTAAATATTACTTCATACGAAGACGAAAGAAGCGATCCTTTAAGAGCAAGTGAAGCTGCATCAAAGTACATGCAAAATATGTATAAAATTTTTGGCGATTGGGATTTGGTTTTAGCATCCTATAATTCAGGTCCAGGAAATGTTGCCAAAGCTATTCGTCGCTCTGGAGGACAACAAAATTATTGGAATATTAGAAAAAACCTTCCTAAAGAAACTCAAGGTTATTTACCAGCTTTCTTGGCAACAATGTATATTTTTGAATACCACAAAGAACACGGAATTGTACCAAACAAAGCAGTTGCCAATCATTTTGCAACTGATACTGTTATGGTAAAAAAGCACATGACTTTTAAACAAATTTCAGCTTTACTCGACATTCCTGTTGCCGAAATACAATTCTTTAATCCTTCATATAAACGAAATGAAATACCTGCAATTACTGGCGAAAACAATTATTTAAGATTGCCAAAAGATAGAATTGCAATTTTTATTTCTAATGAAGATAAGGTTTATGCTTATTTAAATAACGAAGATAGCAAACGCGAAAGACCTTATGAACGACTTGCAACTGTAAAAAGAACCGATACAACTAACACTTCTTATACAGATAAAGATTATATTACAAGAACTAAATATCACAAAGTTAGACGCGGAGATAACTTAAGTACAATTGCCAACAAGTATGCAGTTTCTATTGAAGATATAAAAGATTGGAACAAACTAAAAAGTAATCAAGCACCATTGGGTAGAAATTTAAAAATACTTTCTACTGAAAAGATTGCATTTAAATCGAACAATGACCTTGCGAGTAAAACGATTATTGATTCTACTTCTGTAAATAAAACTTCAATAATTAGTAATGAAAAAATTGAAGTCATTGCAGTAAACGAGCCAAAACCAGAAAGAATATTTAAAACCGAAAAAGTTGTAAGCAATAAAGAAGTTACTAAATATCACAAAGTTAAAAAAGGAGATAATCTAGGAGAAATTGCATCCAAATACAATGTTTCTATTACAGATATTAAAAAATGGAACAAGATAAAAGGAAATAATGTTGGTCTTGGCGATAACATAAAAATTGTTTCAACTGAAAAAGTTACAACAACAATAAAAAAAGAAATAAAACAATCAATTAGTTCTAAAAATGAAGATGTTGTAGTTGCAGAATCAAAAAAATTAGAGCCCAAAAAAGCTAAAAAAGAAGAAGTTATAGTTCAAGAAGCTAAATCTGAAAATTATTATGTAGTTGTAAAAGGAGACAATTTATTTTCAATAGCAAGAACTCACAAAGTATCGACTGAAAACATAAAAGAATGGAATAATTTAATTGACACTAATGTAAAAGTAGGAACTCAACTTATAATTTCTAATCAAAGTTTAACAGCTAAAGAAAATCTTTCTCAAGACAAAAACATTGAGCACATTGTTGGTAAAGGAGAATTTCTTGGCACAATTGCACGAAAATACAATACTACAATAAATGCAATTTTAGAATTAAACTCATTATCTGACACTAGCATTAAACAAGGCGACAAACTTATTGTTGGTAAAGAAGACTTATCAATAAAAAAAGCTAAAGACGATGACTATGCAGTGAATTCGAAAAAAGCTAAACAAAAACTTTATCAAGTAAAACGTGGTGATACACTAACAAGTATTTCAAGACAGTTTCCAGGTGTTACAATTGCAGAAATTGAAAAATTGAATAACATTAAAGCTGAAAATATTCAACCAGGAATGAAATTAAAAATTGGTGGATAATCAAAAAAACTTCAATAAATTTGGGTTTTATTTACTTATGAATAAAACCCTTTTTTTATACCTTTTAATTGGCATAATTTTGACTTCATGCAATCAAAAGAAAGCGATACTTTCTGACGATGGTTCAAGCAAAATCAATGCTGTTTCTGTTATTATTGACGATCAACTCTGGAATGGAGAAGTTGGCGATTCTATTAGAAATAAATTTGCATCGCCAGTAATTGGATTGCAAGAAGAAGAACCAATATTTACATTAAATCAATATCCAGTTAAACTTTTAGAAGGTTTCATGACCAACAGCCGTAATATTATTGTGGTAAAAAAAGAATCTAAAACCAAGTATTACATTAAGCAAAACGAATATGTAACACCTCAAATTGCAGTTCACATTTCAGGTAAAACAGTTCAAGAAATTATTGACAGTATTGAAGTAAATGCTCCTAGAATAATTTCGGAAATTAAAAAATCGGAAATTTCTATTTTTCAAAAACGAACTATAAGAAAATCACTTGAAAGAGATAAAATAAAATCAAGATTCAATGTTTTAATAAACATTCCGGCCAAATACAGTATTGTTTTGCAAGGCAAAAAATTTCTTTGGTTAAAAAAAGAAATCACAAGCGGAAAGCTATGTTTACTTGCCTATCAAGTTCCGTTAAGTTCACTTAAAGACACTACTAATTTAGTAAATAGAATTGTAAAAATAAGAGATTCTGTAGGTAGAAAATACATTCATGGTAACAAACCAAGAGCCAAAATGCAAACTGAAACTGCATTTTCTCCTTATTTATCTAAAACAACAATTTATGGCAAAACTACTTATGAAACTAAAGGAACATGGGATTTGACTAATGATTTCATGAGCGGACCATTTGTAAATTATGCCATTATTGACAAAGCCAATAACAGAATACTATTTCTAGAAGGATTTTGTTATGCACCATCCAAAGACAAGCGTGATTTAATGTTAGAACTAGAATCAATAATAAAATCGGTACAGTTTTTAAAGAAACCAAAATAATATGTCACAAGCACATTGGAAAATTAAGCGATTTAACGAACTTTCTCTACAAGAATTATATTCAATGTTGCAATTGCGCAGCGAAGTCTTCGTGGTCGAGCAAAACTGCGTTTATCAAGACATTGATGGTAAAGATGAAAAAGCATTACATCTTTTAGGAGAAATAAATCATAAATTGGTTGCTTATGCTAGATTATTTAATGCTGGCGATTATTTTGAAAACGCTTCTATTGGTAGAGTAATTGTAAAACCAACTTCAAGAGAATTAAAATTAGGACATGAGTTAATGCAAAATGCAATCAATGCTATTGAAAAACACTTTAACCAAACACAAATTACAATTTCAGCACAATTGTATTTACAAAAATTTTATGAAAGCCACGGATTTGTGAGAACTAGCGAGGTTTATCTAGAAGACGATATTGATCATATTGAGATGAAGAGAGAATGATAATTTAAAAATAAATATAATATTTTGCTTTTCTTACAATTTTTTTCTTAATTTTATAAATTATTCTTCCAAATAATAATATTAAATATCATTATTGTCCGACAAAAATTCACTAAATATTTAAATCTTCCTTTTTGCCACAGATTTTCACAGATTTAAAG
>JAYTPS010000097.1:0-5658 GCA_043747155.1 Flavobacterium sp.
TTTCTTTTTGGAGGAAAACCAAGTATTGCCGAATATTGCATGGGTTTGTTTATAGAAGGTATTGCATCTGTACTTATAGTTGTATTTATTAATATGCAATATTGGCAAACTAAAAATGTTTTTAAAGACTAGAAAAAATTCTAATTTACACAAAAACAAATTGGCATTATAAATTCTTTTTTACTTCAAAACTAATTACCTATTTTTGATGCATCATTAAAAATACTTATGAGCATTACTAAACACAATTGGACCAAAGACGAAATTATTGCTATTTATAATAAACCAATGATGGATTTATTATTTCAAGCTGCAACAATTCATAGAGAAACTCATGATCCAAATGTGGTTCAAGTTTCAACATTATTATCAATAAAAACTGGCGGTTGTCCAGAAGATTGTGGTTATTGTCCGCAAGCAGCAAGATATCATACAGATATTGAAGGAAATGATTTAATGAGTGTTTCTCAAGTTAAAGCTCAGGCATTAAGGGCAAAATCTGGCGGTTCGTCTAGAGTTTGTATGGGTGCTGCTTGGCGAAACGTAAAAGATGGTCCAGAGTTTGATCAAGTTCTAGAAATGGTTCGTACCATCAATAAACTAGATATGGAAGTTTGCTGTACTCTAGGTATGATTACCGAAAATCAAGCACATCGTCTTGCCGAAGCTGGTCTTTATGCATACAATCACAATTTAGACACATCAGAAGATTATTATAAAGAAGTAATTTCAACTCGTGGGTTTGAAGACCGTTTACAAACTATAGAAAATGTTAGAAAAACTAATGTAACAGTTTGTAGTGGCGGAATTATTGGAATGGGAGAAAATATAGAAGATAGAGCAGGAATGTTAGTTGCACTTTCATCATTAAATCCTCAACCAGAATCTGTGCCAATAAACGCTTTGGTTGCCGTTGAAGGTACGCCAATGGAAAATGAAAAACCAGTAGAAATTTGGGAAATGATTAGAATGGTTGCTACAACAAGAATTGTGATGCCGCAAACCCAAGTAAGATTGTCTGCTGGAAGAACAGAAATGAGTCGCGAAGGTCAAGCAATGTGTTTCTTTGCTGGTGCAAATTCTATTTTTGCTGGCGATAAATTACTTACAACGCCAAATCCTGATGTTGAAGAAGACATGAAAATGTTTGAACTTTTAGGATTAAAACCTCAAAAACCTTTTGTTAAAGTTGCAAAACCAGAAACAGTTGAAGCAGTAGATTCAAAATTTGAAGCATTAGGCGAAAAACCTAAATGGACAAGACCAGAACATAAAATTGAACGAAACCTTGAAGCTTCTGGCAAAGGAAAATAAAGTGCGTTTTTAGATATAAAAAAGTCCCAGTTTTAAATATTTGGGACTTTTTTACTTTTATTATATACTACTATAAAATTATTTTTCTTGTAACAAATTGACCACTTTCTAATTTGATTTTTACAATTAAAGTTTGCTTTTTAGCTTTTAAATTTTCGAAGGTTACTTCGTTTTCTAAAACTTCTTTTTTAGTTGCAATTTCTCTACCTAAAATGTCATAAATCACAACCGAAGTCATTTTTTCTAAACTCGATCTAAGTTTTATCTGATTTTGATTTGTTGTAACAATTACACTTGCATCCAAAGCATTAAAATCATCGTTAGACAATGCTGTGTTGGTATATCTCAAAACAAATCTTTCATTAAATGTACCTGTTTCTGATGTAAAATTATATGGAGATTGTCTTAAATCATGAATGATGTTCAATAGTTTATCTTCTAGATATATGTCTTGAGTTCCTTCAAACAATCCATCAACTTTTTTAATGGCAATTTTATGATTTCCTGAAGCAACAATTTTAATTCCCAAAGGAACCAAATCGCTTGAGCTAAATGGCAAAGGTCTTCCTTGAATAATAAACGGATTAACATCAATCATTGAATAAACCGCAACTTCGGTTCTTGGAACAAAGAAACAATCATAAAAATGATCTTTAGCCAATGTTGAATTTGTAGAATATCCTAGTAACATTCTATCGGTTTGACCAGAAGTTGTGTTTAGAATATCTAACCAAATTCTATGTTTTTCTTCATTTGCAGTAGCAATAGTATTTGTATTAGTACTTCTAAAAAACCCTGAATTATTATAAGGTGTTAAAGTGACATCAACTGTTCTCATACTATTGTTAAATGTTAGTGGCGTTTCAAAAACACCTGGAGATGCTAATGTTCCTGCAGATTCTAGCATATTTATCATAAAACCTTGACCAGAAGCTATTCTACCATTAAAAGTAGTATCTGACGCACCCAATTTATTATATTTAACATAATCACTAGAATAGTAATTACTTTGAAAATCATAATAAAATGGATCTGTAGCATTAGTTGGAGATTGACCATGTGTCCAAACCCAAACACTTCCTGCAATTTTACTTGTATTTAAATTTAATAACTCTTCGGCAAAAATTGCTGATGGATAGGGATTACCAATTAAATTCCAATTATCATCTATCGAACCAACATTAACTCCTCTACTTATAGTAACATCAAACTGACCATTGTTAGGTTTTCCTGCAAACTGAGTTGTAAGTAATGCTGGTACTGCTGGTCTTATTGGTGATGTTGTTGGCACTCTAACAATATACCCTTTTCCTTTATTCATAGTGCTTGCTGCAGTGTTCCAGTTTCCAAAACTTCCGTTAGCATTTGCAAAAGTTGGATTCCAGAAATATCTTGGTCCGCTAAGAATATTCATAACACTATATGAATCTACTGGTGAAGACCAATAAACATAATCGTCTTTATTAACAGAGGCAATTCTTTCAACCTTAAATCTTGGCGTTATTACATCACCAAAAATTCCAATATTAGAATCTACTTCTTCATCTTGAATAAATTGTCCATTATTTAAAATACTTAATTCGCCATTAAACGTAAGTTTATTGTTAACTCTTATATAATCATTGTTTGAAATTGTGACAATTTTATTGGTTTTAATTTCTAAGTCTCTTTTTGCAATTAAATTATTACTTGAAAAGGTATTAAAATCATTGTCTAATACTACATTATAAAACTCTTCTGTACTTGCATGAATGTTATTGTTAATAACTTGAGCTGTACTTCCAACGAATTTAACAGTTCCTAATCCTTCGTCAAATGCAGTTATCCCTAAAGAATTATTCCAGTTGCCAAATATTGAAATTTCTTCTGTACTGTTTGAATTACCATCTCCCATGTCAAGATTTCCAGTAGTATCAATTAATAGATTTCCGTAAATTTCTAGCTTGTTAGCAACGGCAGCAGTACTTTGAAGAAAAACCGTTCTGCCAGATAAAGTTAAGTTTTTACATTTTGCAACATCAAGAAAACCATCAGATAATAAAGCGTTTGCATCAATTGAAGCATCTCTAGTTGCAGTTGAATATATTGCAACATCTGTCAATTCATCTGGAACTGTTAATAAAGTCCAATTATTACAATCAAACCAGTTGGTACTTATTGCTCCAGTCCATCTGTTGAATGGATCGGAAGCAGTTATCACGAAAGGTGAATTGGGAGTAGGACAATTACCAAAAGTTGTACTCCAATTTGTGACATAATTTAATATTTTACCTATTAAATTTGGTTTATTATCATTTGTATAAAAAGTTGTCCCTACATTATAACTTACTTCATAACTGGCAGGTGTCAAATTACCTTGAATGGAAGCACAAAGAAGTTGTGGATGTTTACGAGATGTTCTTAATGCATCTCCAGTAGCCGTAGTCAAATCAGTTGAAAGATCAAACCATGTTGCGCCATCTTGAATAGCCGATAACACAGTTCCATCAAAAGTAGAACCTGTAGCATTATATATAAAATTTCCTTGAAGTAAAAACATTGCGTCAGGGTTTGAAGTTGAAACATTTACAGAGCCATGACTTAAGAGTACTGTTCCATCAGCATTTTTTCCTAATATATCAAATTCCGAATTTAAATAACTTATACCTGTTGGGGAAATTGCTGTAATTGTCGATGCGGTACCAGTTACAACACTCCTAATGCAAAAAACACTTCCTGCTGGAATTATTGACGTTATAACTGCTGGATCATAAGTTATTTCTAAAAATGGAACATTTCCTGTTGGTGATGGAGTTGAAACACAATTAAACCATTTATCTGTTCTTAAATTAGCAGCAGGAAGACCGCCAGTTTCATAGGTTGCATTTGACCATAAAAATTTTGTGCCTGGATTTATATCTACAAATGTAATAAGTCGAATTGCATCATCAGCTGAAGCGCTAAAAGCATTATCATAAGCTATTAACATTAAATCACCAGTTTTTAAAACTGTTGGTACAATGTTAATTGGTGTTACACTTACTTCAATTCCTGTACTCCATTCGCAACCATTTCTAACAAATATTTCAAAGTAGTAAGTTGTACCGTTAGTTAAACCAGTTACATTAACAAGATTTCCGCTTGAATAATATACTGGTTGATTAAATGCTGTAAAAATCGAACTTGCTGTATAAGCAACTGGAGTTGTGCAACCTGTTGGAATAAAAGAAATTCCGGCTGCAGAAGTTGGAACAACCAATATCTGATCATAGCATGCAGCAATAGGATTTGACCAAGTTAATGATGCCGAACTATTTCCTGGAGATGCAGATGCTGAAGTAACATTGGGCAAAGCAATTGTTTGTGTAGTAGTTGTAGCCGAAGAATAAATTGATGGTGATGCTCCATTATTTTTATAGGCAAGCAAGGCAAAAGTATAAGGTAAACCTTGAGTTAATCCAGTAACTGTTACAGAAGTTGCTGAACCTACATACAAAACCCTTGATGTTGTTGCATTATAAGTTGGAGCAGAAGTGTAATTTAAATTGAAAGCTTGTGTAGAAGCTATTATTGTAGTTACAGCATTTGGTACTGCTCCTTGTCTAACAACTAGTAAATATCCGTCAAAACTTCCTGATAATGGTGGTGACCAACTTAAAGATTGAGTTGTATTAGTAGTGCAAACTTGACTAAAATTTTGTGGCACAAGCGGTGCAGAAGCTGTAATAGTTTGTGTTCCTCCAGCTGTTGTTGCTCCAGATTTTGTTCCTGTAGTAAATGTTAGATTGGCTGTTGTAATTGCAGATAAAGAAATTGTATTTCCAATTGTTGCCGCAGCAGCAACATCGGCAGTTATAAAAATATATCCTGTAGTGGCTAAATTAATAATTTGTGATGTAAAAGTAGGAAATGTTTTTGCTCCAGCTGCACCAGGATTTGTAAACGTGCTTAAAGTAACATCGGCAACATCTAAAACATTATCTGCAGAATATCTTACTTTTAAGTTAGTAACATCTGCTGCAATATAAGTTCCGTTTGTAGTGCAATTTATTCCAGTTAAGGTTGCATTTGCATTTATTACGCTTAATTGAAATTTATGCAAAACATGGTTTATAGTGTTTTGAGGAACATTAGCAGTAACAACTTGAGTTCCATTATTAGCAAGAGTAATGTCTGGTGTTGGCGAAGCAGTTGTAAAGCTTCCTGTTAACTCAACTAGATTATAACAATGCGTAGCTAGAATAAATTCGTAAACTGCAAAATGATAAGTTGTACCACCAGTTAATCCAGTTAAATTCACTGAAACTGGTGAAGCGTTACCATCATAAACCACAAAATTTCCAGTGCCAATTTGTGAACCTGAAC
>JAYTPS010000098.1:0-2966 GCA_043747155.1 Flavobacterium sp.
CCTAAAGATTTAGATTATAAAATGACCTTATTAAATGATAATTTATATCAATATAGTCTGCCAAAATCTAAACTTGATAAAAAAAGTTACGAATTTAAATTTGTTATTAATGGCGATAATTGGCAATCGGTTCCAGAAAACGCTAGCAATGTTAATAATGGTAATTTAACTCTGGAATTAAAATAAATTGAATTTAAAATGACAACTATATAAAATATACCTTATTCAAATTACAGAATATTATAATTTGACACTACACAAAAAACCCTTGTAAACAAAAGCTTTGCAAGGGTTTTATAATTTGAGACCAACTTAAAATGTCTCATATCATAATTTGAAGCTTTCCATGCTTTTTACCATCGCATCTTTGCTGTGTTATTAATCTTTAAAACTTTAAAAAATGAAAACACTTATCACAACCATCTTTGTAACATTTCTTTTAACTTCTTGCAGCATTTTTTCTTCTTTAAATTCTAACACTTCTATCAAACCAAATGAAAGTTTTTATTTAGGAAATAATCCACACGGAAAATTTAAAGTAAAACTTAAAAATGTATCCAATCATCCTGTAGACATATATTTTGCACCTATTGATGGTGGCACTTATTCGCGTCAAACATTGCAAATTAATGAAGATATAACAACTAAAGTTCCAAAAAACACGGCAATCGTAATAGAAAATATATCAGATCAATATGCATCTGTTGACATAAAAGCTACAGGTGATTTAGGACTAGCAATGGATTATAAAAACTAGATTCAATTTCAATCAAAAAACAATTTTAAAAATCTTAATTCTTTAATCTTAATTGTTAATTCTCTTATCTTAATACTTAGTAAATAAATTTTAATTCTTCGCATTATGAACCTCTTACAAAAAATTACAAAACCCATAATAATGCCATTCTGGTGGCAAGACTTTTTAACCGCTTTGCCAAGAATTATTTGCGGATTTCTTTTAGCATCAAGCTTTGGCGCAGATAAATTTGGCTTGCCATGGTCACCTGTTGATAAAAATTTAGGATTATTTGAAGTAGCTTTTTGGTTTCCAAATGATGTGGCACAATATGGCGGAATATTTAAAATGTTTCCCAACTTTTTTGCTTGGATGGGCGCATTTAGTGAAGCAGTTGGCGGAATCTTTTTACTTCTTGGATTTCAAACAAGAATTGCATCTTTTTTAATAATGTGCACAATGTTAGTAGCCATTTTTATGCAACAAATTAATAACGGAATGTGGAATTGCCTTCCAGCAATGGGATTTTTGTGGGTTGCTGTTTACTCGTTAATTACTGGCTCAGGAAAATTTGGAATAGATTATTTAATTTCTAAAAAATACTAAAATGAGAAAGCTAATTTTAATTTTTGTTGGATTAATAAGTGTAGTTACAACAAGTTGTGTTCAAAAATCATACAAAAGAACAGTTAATTTTACTGTCAATGTTTCTAAAGTTAACAACATAAAATCTGTTGGAATTCGAGGTGAAAAACCTTTAAATTGGAATTATGACACCGAAATGACAGTTGTAAAAAAAGACAGTTTATACAAAGCAACTGTAACTTTTGAAACAGGTTACAAATTTGTAGAAATGAAATTTACAGTAAATGGCAACTACGAATTGAAAGACAAACCCAATAGAAAAGTTGTTTTTTCAACTGATGGTGAAACAAATTTTAATGCGGTTTTTGATGTTGTTAAATAATTAAAACCTTATAAGTTTTTATAAATAATAAAATATATTTAGACCTAACAGGTTTTGAAAACCTGTTAGGTCTTGTTGATTCTAGTAATTTTCTTTAATTGATACCATCCATAAAAACCTAAAACCAATTCGCCAAAAGTTCCTAGAATAAAAATTGTTGATGGAATTCCGTCAAAAATAATGCTCACAATTCTACCAAATCCAAGTCCAAGCATAAAAAGAATATTAGAAATGGTGGCTACTTTCCAATAATATTTATTGATAATTCCTAAAATCCAAAGTGATGTAAAAGCTAAGTATAAACCCATAATAGCTTTTAAAATGCTATGTTCATCAAAAGAATTTATAGTTACATCTAGAAAATGATTAGGAAAAAATCCATAAACTATAGCCGCAGGAATAACAATTAAAATTGAAATTATGAGATGTAAATTGTTTATTTGAAAAGAGTTTTTGATAATTTTATATTAAAATTTGATATTGATATTGATTTTTGATATTGATTTTTGACATTGAAATTGATTCTAAGGAATTGCAACCTTCATTTGAGCAGGTAAAATCTTAATATTTAATAGCGTTTCTTCTCCAATATATTCGCCATCTATTTGAAAACTTACTGGTGAAACTGTAGTAATAATAGCTTTATCTGTAGAAATAATTTCAACATCTTCAGAGTTTACTGGAATATTTCCTGTAATAATTTTGCCAAAAACTAGTAAATCTAAATTTTTTAAAATTACCAATTCAAACTTTCCATCGTTCATTTTTCCATCTGGATTTATGGTTACACCAGTTCCATATTTTTGAGAATTGGCAATAACAATCATTCGTGCTTCACATTCAATAATTTGGTCGTTGGCTTCAATCTTGGCAGAAAATGGTTCTTCTAATTCGGTTAACGTTGTAATTACTTGCAAGGCATATCCTAATTTGCCTCGTGTTGAACCGTTTTCATAATTTTTAACTAACTCAGCATTTAACCCTAAATCACTTAAATGAATGCTTTTTTTACCGTTTATAGAAATCATATCCATTTCTATAAAGTGATTGTGAAAAGCTACAGTCAAATTTTCTTCAATTGTAGTTGGTAAATTTAAATCTACCGACAAACCATTAGCCGAACCAGCAGGAATAATTCCGAATATAACATCTTGTTTTTCAAGAGCTTCGGCTACCATTTTTATTGTTCCGTCGCCACCGGCAATTAAAATACGTTCTGGTTTGTGCAAATTATATAAATTTTTTATTGCCTTATCGTCTTCA
>JAYTPS010000099.1:0-3392 GCA_043747155.1 Flavobacterium sp.
CTTTTTCTATTTGGTCAAAGTCTAAAAATAAATTTAATGCTGCAATTACAATCACAAAAACACTAATTCCAATACTCATCATAGAGTTTCCATAATGTACTGCTTGATAACCAGTAACCATGTTTAGTAACCATGTTATTAAATAATAAACAGCAATTGCCATAGTTGCAGCAATTACAACCGATTTAAATTTTTCGGTAACTTTTACAATATTGTATTTGTATAATCCAAAACAAACTATAAAGGTTACAAATGTTCCACCAACTGCTTGAATCACAATACCGGGATACATAACTTCGAAAACAGCCGAAATTCCGCCAATAAACAATCCTTCAAAAAGCGCATAAGCTGGAGCTAAATATGGAGAAAGATGAGGTTTAAAAGAAGAAACCACAACCAATATTAATCCAATTATTGCTCCACCAATAACTAAAATCATTGGGTTGTAACCACTAGAAGCCAAGAACCAAGTGCCTAAAGCTGTAGAAAGCAACAACAATAAAAGTATAAAACTTTTATTAATTGTGCCAGAAACTGTCATGGTCTCAGAATAATCGATTGCGCGAGTTTCATAAGAATTTGTACCAACAGCTGTAGTTTTTGTAAACGATTTTGTTCTAAAAAAGGGATTTTTTGATTCCATAATTAAAATAATTTATTGTTGTTCAAATATACTTTTTCTTTCTAAACCAAAAAAAGAATTACTAAAATATTTTACTATTTAGGTAATCCTTTTTTTTGAATATTTATGTTTTATTTATTCTATTTCAGAAATCCTCAAAGTGTTTACCATTCCTTTATCTACAACAGGCATTGCGGCAAGATTTATTAAAACATCGCCTTTTTTTACATATCCTTTTTCTTTGGCAATAAGATTAATATCTTCAACAGTATCATCGGTACTTACAAATTTATCATAGAAAAAAGCATTTACACCCCAAAGTAAATTCAGTTGGGTTAAAATTCTTTTATTAGAAGTATAAACTAAAATATGTGCCGATGGTCGCCAAGCCGAAATTTGAAATGCAGTATACCCACTATTAGTTAATGTTGAAATTGCTTTGGCTTTAATATCATTAGCCATAATTGCAGCATGATAGCATATTGATTTGGTGATGAAACGTTTGGTTCTAACGTGAGGTGGATTTTGTGGCACAATAATTAATGGTGAATCTTCTACAGCTTCAATAATTTGTGTCATTTTTTCAATTACTTGAACAGGATAATTACCAACAGAAGTTTCTCCAGAAAGCATTACAGCATCTGCACCATCCATTACCGAGTTGGCAACGTCATTTACTTCGGCACGAGTTGGAGTTAAACTTGTAATCATCGTTTCCATCATTTGTGTTGCTACAATTACTGGAATTCTTGCTGTTTTGGCTCTGTGTATTAATTTTTTTTGAATCAATGGAACTTCATGAGCTGGAATTTCAACTCCTAAATCGCCACGAGCAACCATTAAACCATCACAAAAAGCAACAATTTTATCAATGTTTTCTACCGCTTCTGGTTTTTCAATTTTGGCTATAATTGGAATTTTATGTTCTGAGTGTTTTGCAATTAAATCTTGTAATTCTTCTAAATCGGCTGGAGTTCTCACAAATGAAAGTGCTATCCAATCAACATTTTGTTCTATTGCAAAAATGGCATCTTTAATATCTTTAGTAGTAAGTGCAGGTAATGAAACTTTAGTGTTTGGCAGATTTACTCCTTTTTTAGATTTTAATGGTCCACCTTGAATAACTTTACAAACAACTTCTGTGGTTCCGTTAGTTTCGAGTGCTTCAAACATTAATTTTCCGTCGTCAAGAAGAATTTTTTCGCCTGGTTGAACATCTCTTGGAAACTCTTTATAGTTCATGTAAACTCTCTCTGCAGTTCCAGGGACATCTTCGGCAGTTTGAAAAGTAATTATATCACCTGGACTAACAACTACATCTTCTTTCATTACACCAACTCTTAGTTTTGGACCTTGCAAGTCGGCTAAAATTGCTGTTGTGTAACCATATTCGGTGTTTAATTCTCTAATAATATCGATACGTTCTTTTACATCGGTATAATCGGCATGCGAAAAATTTATTCTAAATACATTTACACCAGCATCAACCATTTCTTTAATCACTTCTTTCGAACTACAAGCTGGACCTAACGTGGCTACAATTTTAGTCTTTTTTCTTGTTGGCATTTTTTAAAAAATTAAATTATTTTTTGATTTTATTTTATTTTTATCCACATTATAAACCATTGTTATACTGTCGATAGTATTTATTTTAGAAACAATTTGCGCAATATTGATTTCGTTTTCTGCATTTTCAATTTTTAAGAAAAAATCAACTTTTTTATATTCTGGTAATAGATAAGCCGAAGATGAAAATGAATTTTTAGAATTAGAAAACAAATCTTGAGATGTAGTATTTTCTGTTCCAAGAACATCATTTTTATTTTGAACTAAATTCCAATTAATGAGTTTTTTTTCATCCTCAAATGTAAATCGTACAAACGAAGTTTTTCCTTCTTTTACTTGTAACTGAATATCAGTAACATTTTTAGACAAACAAATTTCAAGATCTCGATTTATACAATAAGCCAATCGATAATCTTCTAATGAAGTGTGAATTGCGATTACATGAAAATCATCTTCCTCAAATTCTTCAATATACAATTTATGAAGTGCCATTTATTGCAAAAATAAGATGTAAATATAAGATTTATACTAATCAAAACACAATGATAATGTTAGATTAACGTTATTTTATAAACGAAAACGTTATAGCTTTTTAAGAATTTCAATTATATTTTGTTAATTTTTTCTTGAAATGCAAAATAAGCTCGTTTTGCTGCAATTTCTTCAGCTTTCTTTTTAGATGTTGCTCTAGATTTAGCAATTACTTTATCATCAATACTTAATTTTACGCCAAAAAAATGTTTTCCGTCATTACCATTATCATCAAAAACATCAAAATAAAATAGTTTTTTTTCTTTTTGACACCACTCTATAACCAAGCTTTTATAACTAATAACTTTACCCTCAAGCCGAGCTATATTTACATAGGGAATAATTACTCTTCGCTGTATAAATTGATCACAACCTATATAACCTTTATCTAGAAAAATGGCTCCAACTAATGCTTCAAAAATGTTTCCATGAATATTTTCTCCAAAATGTGATGAAGGAACTTTACTTTCTACTAAATCAATAAGATTTAAATCTCTTCCCAATTCATTCAAATGTTCGCGACTTACAATTTTAGACCTCATTTTAGTTAAATAACCTTCATCGCCAAGTGGCGCTTCTTTATATAAATACGCAGCAATTACTGAGCTTAGCATAGAATCTCCTAAAAATTCTAAGCGCTCATAATTCATTGGATTTCCTTTCTCATCTGTTC
>JAYTPS010000100.1:0-6670 GCA_043747155.1 Flavobacterium sp.
GGATTACTAACAAGAGATCCAAGAATGGTAGAACGTAAAAAATTCGGTCAGAAAAAAGCACGTAAGAGATTCCAATTCTCGAAACGTTAATACTGAACTTCAATCTGAACTTTTTTCAGATTCTTTTCAGGAAACTGGGAATTTTTACAAACAGATGCTGATTTGCCAAGGCGAACAGCATAAAAAATTGAATTTTAAACAAAGTTGTCGATATTCCTTTTAAAAAGGGAATTAGTTTAGCATCGAAATGCAGTCCAAAGTCTTAAAGAAATTTCTTAAAGCGAAAAAGGTGACGCATTGCTAATCACGGAACGTAAACTATTACACAATGGCAAACAAAATTGACGTTAAAGAATTATTAGACGCAGGTGTTCACTTCGGACACATGACTCGCAAATGGGATCCAAATATGGCGCCTTACATTTATATGGAACGAAATGGTATTCATATCATTAATCTATATAAAACTGCTGCAAAAATTGAAGAAGCTAATGAAGCTATGAAAAAAATTGCAGCATCTGGTAGAAAAATACTTTTCGTAGCTACCAAAAAACAAGCTAAAGATATTGTTGCTGAAAAAGCAGCTGCATGTAACATGCCATACATTACTGAAAGATGGCCAGGCGGAATGTTAACAAACTTCGTTACTATTAGAAAAGCGGTTAAAAAAATGGCTTCTATTGATAGAATGAAAAAAGATGGTACATTCATGACACTTTCTAAAAAAGAAAGACTTCAAGTTGATCGTCTTCGTGCAAAATTAGAGAAAAACTTAGGTTCTATTTCTGATATGTCTAGATTACCTGCTGCATTATTTGTAGTTGATATCAAAGCTGAACACATCGCAATAAAAGAAGCACAAAAATTAAACATTCCAGTTTTCGCAATGGTTGATACTAACTCTGATCCACGTGAAGTAGATTATGTTATTCCAGCCAATGATGATGCTTCTAAATCAATTGATAAAATTTTAACTTTAGTAACAGACGCTGTAAAAGACGGATTGGCAAACAGGACTTCTGAAAAAGAAGGTGATGATGCTCAAGAAGCTGCAACAGAAGAAGAAGTAACTGAAGTAGTTGCTACTGAAGAAACTCCAGCTGTTGAAGCTGTTGTAACTGAAGAAGCACAAGCTACAGAAGAAACTAAAACTGAAGAATAAAACAGTTAAAATTCTAAATTTTAAATTCCAAGTTCCAATAATTATCAATTAATTGATGATTTATTAAAGTTGGAATTTGGAATTTTATATTTAGAATTTATTTTTTTACAAAAGAATATTAAAACTTAAAATAAAAACAAAATGGCAACAATTACTGCTGCAGACGTAAATAAATTAAGAACAATAACAGGTGCAGGAATGATGGACTGCAAGAAAGCATTAGTAGAATCTGATGGAGATTTTGATTTAGCAATTGAAAACCTTAGAAAAAAAGGACAAAAAGTTGCTGCTAATCGCTCTGACAGAGAATCTACAGAAGGTGCTGCAATTGCAGTTGTTAATGCTGACAAAACAGAAGGTGTAGTTATTACATTAAATTGTGAAACGGACTTTGTTGGAATGAATGAAAATTTTGTTAAAATGGCTACTGAAATGGCTAATTTGGCTTTAAATTTCAATACTAAAGAAGAGTTTTTAGCATCTAATTTTCACGGAATAACTGTAGCTGACAAGCTTATTGAGCAAACAGGAGTTATTGGTGAAAAATTAGAAATAAGAACTTTTGAAAAATTATCTGGAACTTTTGTTGGATCTTACATTCACTCTGGAAACAAAATTGCTACTTTAGTTGCACTTTCGGCTAATATTTCTGGAGCTGATGAAGCTTCAAGAAACGTTGCTATGCAAGCTGCAGCAATGAACCCAATAGCGTTAAACGAAGAAGGTGTTGATGCTGATGTAATTGCTAAAGAAATAGAAATCGCTAAAGATTTGTTACGTCAAGAAGGAAAACCAGAAGCCATGATTGAAAACATTGCTAAGGGTAAACTTGGTCGTTTCTTTAAAGATAACACATTGGTTAATCAAGATTATATTAAAGATAGTTCAATGAGCGTTGCTGCTTACATTAAATCTGTAGATTCAGGTTTGACTGTAACTGGTTTCAAAAGAGCAGCTTTAGGATAATATTCTAAACTAAATTTAGTTTAGTTTTTAGAAATTTTTTACATAATAAAAAAACTCATTTCTTAATTGAAATGAGTTTTTTTATGACTTAAAGTTTTTTCAACAATACTATAATTCTAATGATTTTTTAACATTGTTATCCATCAACAATTCTTCAGGGTTTTCTAGTGCTTCTTTTACTGCAACCAAGAAACCAACCGATTCTCTTCCGTCAATAATTCTATGATCATAAGAAAGAGCTACAAACATAACTGGTGCAATAACTATTTGTCCTTTTTTAACAATTGCTCTTTCTACCACATTGTGCATTCCTAATATTCCTGATTGTGGAGGATTAATAATTGGTGTTGATAACATACTTCCAAAAACACCTCCATTTGAAATTGTAAATGTTCCACCAGTCATTTCGTCAACAGTAATTTGACCATCACGAGCTCTAATTGCTAGACGTTTAATTTCGGCTTCAACACCTCTAAAAGAAAGTGTTTCAGCGCTTCTCATTACCGGAACCATAAGTCCTTTTGGACCAGATACTGCTACAGAAATATCACAAAAATTATAAGAAATTTTTTCTTGTCCATCTATCATCGAATTTACATCTGGATACATTTGTAAAGCACGAGTAACTGCTTTTGTAAAAAATGACATAAAACCTAAACCCAAACCATGTTTTGCTTTAAAATCTTCTTTATATTGTTCACGTAAAGTATAAATTGCTGTCATATCTACTTCATTAAAAGTAGTTAACATTGCTGTTTCATTTTTAGCCATAACCAGTCTTTCAGCAACTTTACGGCGTAACATCGAAAGTTTAGATCTTTCCGAACCACGATTTCCGCCTGTTGGTGTTCCCATAGACGGAACAGCATTTACAGCATCATCTTTAGTTATTCTTCCATCCTTTCCAGTTCCAACAATGTCAGAAGGTTGTATGCTTTTTTCTTCTAATATTTTTTTAGCTGCCGGTGAAGGTGTCTGTGCCGCATAAGTTTTCTCTGAAACTGGTGCAGTTTTTACTTCTTCTTTTTTTGGCGGTTCAGTTTTTGGAACTTCAACTTTAGGAACATCATTCTTTTGACTTTCTACAGCATTTGGTTTTGTTGCACTAGTATCGATTAAACATACTACTGCTCCAACAGCTACTGCATCGCCTTCTTCAGCTTTAAGTGTAATAATTCCACTTGCTTCTGCTGGTAATTCTAGCGTTGCTTTATCTGAATCAACCTCAGCAATAGCTTGGTCTTTTTCTACATAATCACCATCTTTTACTAACCAAGATGCAATTTCAACTTCTTTTATTGATTCGCCTGGTGAAGGCACTTTCATTTCTAAAATCATCTTTGTAATTTTTTTTTTATTATAAAAACCTATATTTTATATAATTTTATTTATTGGTTAAATCTTTAACTTTGAAATACGTTTTTTCATAATACATTTCGGGCAAAATAAATTCAATTTTAGATGATTCTTTATTCAGTTTTAATTTATTAAATTTTTCCAATCCTTTAATAATTAATTCTTTCAATTCTTCTTCATCTTTTTTTATTTCTTGCTCATTTGAAACATATGGTTTTCCATTTTCTAAAGACTTAAATATTCTTTTTTTATATCTATCATAATTATTTAATTGTTTGTTAAATACAACTAATTTTACTCCGGCTTTAATTGCTCCCATTTGTGGTTTTGAATCTATAATATATGTTTTATCAGCTTTAAGATTTGCATCTATAAAATCAATATTTTCAGATTTAGCCCAAAAAACATGATTTCCTGGTTCACATTCATATATTAAATACTTTCCATGATTAAATTTTCCTAAATATTTATCTCCATCGAAATATTTAAAATTTATTAAAAATCCAGCGGCATCATATCTGGTAAAATATACAAGAGATTTTCCTTGAGATGGAACTTTTAAATCTTGTGCAGAAACTAAAGAAGCTATTAAAAGCATCAAAAATGTTTTAAATATTTTTTTCATCGTATAAATTAAAAAAGTGTAATTATTTTAAACATTTTTACCTAAATAAATCTTTGTCAAAAACCATTCTAATTGCATCTGCATGACGTCTTCTATCTCTTGTGTGACTTCCTGCTGCTGGTGCTGCATATGCTTTTAATGATGCTAATCTCCATTTTACTAGATCAAAATTCATTAGCATAAAACTATAAGCTCCCATATTTCTTGGTTCTTCTTGTGCCCAAACATAATCGTCAGCGTATGGGTATTTAGCTATAATTTCTTTTAATTGTTGTACTGGTAAAGGAAATAATTGTTCAATACGAACCAAAGCTACATCATTTCTTTTTAAATTTTCTCTCTCGGCTAGCAAATCATAATAGAATTTTCCTGTGCAGAAAACTAATGATTTTATTTTTTTCTTATCAACCGAAATATCATCTATTGTTTCTTGAAAACTCCCATTTATTAATTCATCTTGTGTTGAAACGCAAAGCGGATGACGCAATAAACTTTTTGGAGAAAAAACTACCAATGGTTTACGGAAATTGGTTTTCATTTGACGGCGAAGTAAATGATAGAAATTTGCAGGCGTTGTGCAATCGGCTACATACATATTGTGTCGAGCACAAAGTTGTAAATAACGTTCCATTCTGGCAGATGAATGTTCTGCTCCTTGACCTTCATATCCGTGAGGTAATAAAAGGACGATTCCGTTTTGGTTGTTCCATTTATCTTCGCCACAAGAAATGTATTGGTCTAGCATAATTTGACAACCGTTAGAAAAATCTCCAAATTGTGCTTCCCAAATAGTTAACGCATTTGGATTTGCCAAAGCATAACCATAATCAAAACCAAGAACTCCATATTCTGAAAGCAAGGAATTGAAAATATTAAACTTACCTTTCTTATCTAAAATTGTATTTAATAAAACAACTTCTTCTTCACTATCCTCAACTTTTACAACTGCATGTCGGTGAGAAAAAGTTCCTCTTTCTACATCTTGTCCAGATATTCTAACATCATATCCTTCGGTCAATAAAGTTGCATAAGCAAGAGTTTCTGCTGTTCCCCAATCAATAACATTGTTGTCAAACATTGTTTTTCTATCAGAAATAATCTTTGTTATTTTACTAATAAATTTTTTGTCAGATGGCAAAGTAGCTATTTCATTTGCAAGTTGAGAAAGCTTTATTTTATCAAATTTTGTATTAACTTTTTCAAGCATTTTATCATCGCTAACTTGCTCAAAACCTTTCCATTCATCTTGCATGAATGGTGTGATTATAGTTTTGTCTTTTTTTCGAGAAGCTTGAAGATTTTCGTCTAATTTGTCTTTGTAATCGTTTTCAATTTTGGTTAAGTATGCTTGGTCAACAATACCATCAATAATTAATTTTTCCGAATAAATATCTCTAGGATTTTTATGACGTGCAATAATTTTATATAAAACTGGTTGTGTAAATCTTGGTTCATCGCCTTCGTTATGACCATATTTTCTATATCCTAATAAATCTATAAATACATCGCGACCAAATTCCATTCTAAAATCTAAGGCAAAAAGCATTGCATGAACAACAGCTTCAACATCGTCTGCATTTACATGCAAAACTGGTGACAATGTTACTTTTGCAACATCGGTACAATAAGTTGAAGATCTTGCATCTTGATAATTGGTAGTAAAACCAACTTGATTATTGATAACTATATGAATTGTTCCTCCAGTTCTATAGCCATCAAGTTGTGCCATTTGAACAATTTCATATACAATTCCTTGTCCAGCAACAGCTGCGTCTCCATGAACCGCAATTGGCAATACTTTAGAAAAATCGTCTGGAAAATATTTGTCTTGTTTGGCACGAGTAATTCCTTCAATAACTGCACCAACAGTTTCAAGATGTGAAGGATTTGGAGCTAAATTAATATTAATAGTTTTTCCAGTTTTGGTTTTTCTTTCTGATGTTAATCCTAAATGATATTTTACATCACCATCAAAATATTCTTTATCATAATCTTTTCCATCAAATTCTGAAAATATGTCTTGAGTTTCTTTTTCAAAAATATTGGCTAGAATATTCAATCGTCCTCTATGTGCCATTCCCATTACAAAATGTTGCACTCCTTTTTCGGCAGCAGCTTCTATAAGTGCATCAAGTGCAGGAATAATAGATTCGCCACCTTCAAGTGAAAATCGTTTTTGACCTACATATTTTGTATGTAAAAAGTTTTCAAATGAAACTGCTTCGTTTAATTTTCCAAGAATATGCTTTTTTTGGTCAATATCAAAATTAGGAAGATTATCGTTTACATTTATTTTTTCTTGAATCCACTGAATCACTTCGGGTTTTCTCATATACATATACTCAATACCAATATGTTGGCAATATACATTTTTAAGATGCGAAATTATTTCTTGTAATGTTAACGGTTTATGTCCAATAATTTTTGCTGCATCAAAAACAGTATTTAAATCTGAATCTGAAAGTTCAAAATTTACTAAATCTAAATTTGGAGTATAAATTCGTCTATCTCTAACAGGATTTGTTTCTGTAAAAAGATGACCTCGAGTTCTATAAGCATCA
>JAYTPS010000101.1:0-4602 GCA_043747155.1 Flavobacterium sp.
TTTTTTCGTATATTTTCTAACAATAAATCAATATGATCAAACGAATTGGTATTTACTGAAACTTTTTTAATTTTTTCTATTGTATTTTGTAATTCTTCAGGATCAATAGGTTTTAAAATAAAATCTAAGGCGCTAAATTTAAAAGCTTTAAGTGCATATTGTTCGTGTGCAGTAATAAAAACAATGTGTGCCATTGACTTGATATTGGTTTTTGCCAATTTTTCTAAAATGTCAAATCCTGTTCCATCTGATAAATGAATATCAAGAAATATAACTTGTGGCTTGAGTTTTTCGAGCAACTGAACGCCAGTTTTTACACTTTCGGCTTCACCAATAATTGTTATTTCATTGGTATACCTTTCTAGCATGGCTTTTAATCCTGTTCTTAAATGTTTGTCGTCGTCTATTAATACTGCTGTTATCATAAATTTAGTATTCAGTGGTTAGTGTTCAGTTTTCAGTTTTCTTACTGATTACTGAACACTGCTAGCTTATTTTATGTATTGTATTGGTAATTTCAATGTTACTTGTGTGCCGTTATTTTCTTCAATAGTTATTTGTGCCGATTTAGAGGTAGTTTCTTCCATGATTTCCAATCTTTTTTTTGTAATTTCCAACGCCATCGATTTGTGAGCTGTTACCGAATTTTCTTTTAAATGCTTCGATTGCTTTAAACCAATTCCATCATCAATAATTGAGCAGATTAACTGATTGTTTTGAACATCAAAGTTCACAGTTATTTTTCCGTTACCTTCCATCGGAACAATGCCATGTAAAATTGCATTTTCAACAAATGGTTGAATTAAAAGTGGTGGTAATCCCATGTTGAATTCAACTTTTTCAGATGATTTTATTGAAAAAATAAATTTGTTATGAAAACGCAACTGTTCTAGTTCAAGATAATTTTGCAAGCTTTCAATTTCTTTATCTATAGGAATTAAGGCACCTTTGGAATACTCTAATGTTAATCGCATTAGTTTAGAAAATTTCGATAAATATTTTAAGGCAGAATCGGTTCCGTTTTGAACTATAAAACTTGAAATTGATCCTAAACAATTAAACACAAAATGTGGATTCATTTGTAAATGCAATGCCTTTTGCTCATATTCGGCTACTTCTTTTTGCAACGTTAATCGCTTTTTTACTTGCATTCTGTTGTAAGTTACCAATAGCAATCCAATTAGTAAAAGTGCGCCAAGAATTGAAAATAGTGTAAATTGAGTTTGACGTTTATTTTTTTCAGTTAAAAGTGCTTCTTTTTTTTGGTATTCAAAATTCATTTCTGCTTGAACAAATTTTTTGTTGTTTTCTTGATTAGTAATACTATCGCGAGCAACAATATAATTTTTATAATGCACCAGTGATTGGGCTGAATTGTTTAAACTTCCGTACAATTCACTTAATAGCTTTTCAGAATGAAAGGTTTGGTCTAAAACTTGAATTTCTTTAGCATATTCTAATGATTTTGATGCAAATGGAAGCGCTTCAGAATATTTTTTTTCATCAGATAATAATTGACCAATGTTGTATAAAGCTAAAGAAGCACCAAACTTGTTTTGCAATTCATCATATAAATTTAATGATTTTTCATAATATAATTTAGCCAAAGAAGTATTATTAATTTTTTTGTAATAATCACCTAAATAATTGTTCAACAGTGCATAGCCACGTTTATTGTCGGTTTTTTTAAACAATAACTCTGCTTTTTTATAATAATTGAAGCAATCATTATTTTTTTGGTTTTCAAAATATATAACTCCAATATTAGTTAAAGTTACTGCCGCAGTTTGCTCGCCAATTTCTTCTTGAATTGCGAATGCTTTCTTTAAATATTCTAATGCTTTGGTTCTATTTCCTTGCGATTTATATACAATTCCAATATTGTTGTATGCTTTAGAAATATTATTTTTTTGATTTATGTCTTGATAAATAGTTAATGCCTTTTGATAATTTTCTAATGCCATAAAATAATTGCTTTGTTCTGAAAAAACTACTGCAGAACTTGCGTAGCTTCGTGCTAATCCATTTTTGTATTTTAAATTTGAGGCATCATTTTCAAGTAATTTTTCAAATTCAATTTGTGCTTTTAAAAAATAGTTATTGGCATTTTTATAATTTCCAAGAATAATATTAGAGTTACCTAAATTTATATAAGCATTGGATAATCCGAAATTGAAATTTATTTTTCGAGAAAGTAAAATTGCTTTATTTGCATAAAAAAATGTTGAATCGGGATATGATTCTTTATATTCATTTGCCAAATTATTATAAATTGAAACTTTTGCAGTATCAATTTTGACAACCTTTAATACTCTTTTTAAGCTGTCTACAGTAGTGTTTTGAGCATTGCTAATTGAGCTAAACAATATTAAGAGAATCAGTTGAGTTATGTAGATACTATTTTTCACGCTTTTTTTTTAAACTTATCAATACAAATATAGAGTAAGTTTTTTTGTTAAAATAGTGTGAATTATTATCTAATGGTTTTGACTTATTATTTATAAAAGTAAAAATATTAATAATTAATTCATTGTAAATCTGAACCCAATACCATGAAGGTTTTCAATTGCAATTCCTTGTTCACTTGCTAAAATTTTTCGTAACCTAGAAATAAAAACATCTAAACTTCTGCCCATAAAATAGTCATCATTTCCCCAAAGTGATTTTAAAATTTCTTCACGTTTCATAACTACATTTTTATTGTCTAAAAACAGTTTTAATAGTTCAGATTCTCTTTGTGTAAGCGATATTTTTTCGGTATCATTAAATACAATATAATTTTTGTTGTCAAATTGATATTTACCAATGATATAGTTACTTTTTTCTTCAATTCTTGTTTTGTTTGATCGTTTTAAGAAAATTTCAATTTTAAGTAATAATTCTTCAATAGAAAACGGCTTTACCAAATAATCATCAGCACCAAGTCGCAATCCTTTAAGTTTATCTTCTTTTAGTGTTTTGGCAGATAAAAAGATTATAGGAATTTCGGAATTTAATTTTCTTATAGCTTCGGCCAATTCAAAACCATCCATTTTTGGCATCATAATATCTAAAACACAAATATCAAAATGTTCTTTTTTAAATGTATCTAAAGCTAATTCACCATTATCACAATGAGTTACATCGAAATTCTGATCTAAATTATCTTTGGTTAAAAACGCTATGGTTTCGTCATCTTCTGCGTAAAGTATTTTATATTTTATCATGTCTAATCTTTAAAATGAAAGAATTAATACTATGCTCATTAAGTTATTTTAACTATTTAGGAATTGCAATTGCAATGGTTATTCCTTTATCTAAATTATTTTTTGCGGTAATTTTCCAATGGTGTTGTCGGCAAATGTTTTTAACATAATATAATCCTAAACCAAAACCATTTACTTCGTTACTTTTTTTATCAATAACTCTATAAAATTTATCAAATATAAAGGATATATTTTTGTTGGAAACACCAATTCCATTATCCTTAAATTCTAAAATTATACTGCTTTTTTCTTCTAGAACTGAAATGTTTATTACAGGATTTTCATTGCAATATTTTATTGAATTGTCAATTAAATTATGAACAATGTTGGTAAAATGAAACTCATCGGCTAGAATATAATATTCCTTATTATTTGAAATTGTAACTATTAAATTTTCATGTTTGAGCTTCATGTTTTCGATAACTTCATTCAAAATTGGCAATAACATTATTTCTTTTTTGTTCAACGCTAATGAAGTTTCATCTGATTTTGCAATATTTAAAACTTTTTCAATATGATTGTTTAGTTTTTTACTTTGACCAATGATTATTTCGGTATAATTGTGTAATTTTTCATCACTTTTAATTATCTCTTGTTTATTTAAAAAGCTAGAAGCGAGTAGGATAGAAGATAAAGGAGTTTTAAACTCATGAGTCATATTATTAATGAAATCGCGTTGCAACTCAGAGTATTTTTTTTGTTGAATAATGGTATAAATAGAATAGACATATACCAAAAGAATAATAATTAATGCAATTGATAACACAAACCAAAATCTAAGTGAACTCATTAAATAAGAAGTTTCATTTGGAAATCGAACCGCAAAGTAATAAACTAAATTTTGATGTTTTGGAAAATTTATCCCAGATTTTAATGTTTTTTTATTTGAATATGAAATGTAGTTTCCGTAAACCATTTCGTCGCTTTGACAATTGTACATTGCATATTCAAAATCGGTATTGATATTAGATTTAGAAAATTCAGTTTTTAAATAATATTCTAAAATTTCTGGCTGAAAATCATTTTCCACATTTACAATATAGTAATCATTAGAAACTTTTTTTATAGGATTCTCAGCAGGAAGTTCACTATTGGTTCCTAAATATAGTTTTTTTACAACTTCAAGTAAAGCAATATGTGTTTTTTGAGAAAACTTTTTTTCTTCAAGATTAAATGCCTCTTTTGTCCATAATAATTGCGCAATCAATATTCCTATCGTTGCAACAAGACCTAGAACAATTATTATATTTAAATTTTTAGTTTTCAAATAGTCTTTTTTTATTTTTACATTTCAAAAATACTTAAAAAATGTGGTTTAATTTGCGATTAACAAGTCATTAACAAACATTTGAAGTTG
>JAYTPS010000102.1:0-4904 GCA_043747155.1 Flavobacterium sp.
TATTAAATAGGCCAAGTTTGCCTAATTTTTTTATTGCATTGCTTATTTCTTCTCCTGGAACTGTAATTGTTTGTCCTTTTTCAAGTCCTGCAAATGTTACAACTGTTTGTTTATTGAAAGTAACTTTTCCGGTTACATCTACATCGGCTAAAATATATTTTGTTCCTTGATCATAAGGAACTCTTTCTTGGGCTTGTACTAAGGTTACATTTCCTAAAAAAAACAAGAAAAAAAATGCACCTAAAAATTTATTTAACACTATTATATTATTTAATTTGTTCACTAGTTTTTCCGAATCTACGTTCTCTTTTTTGGTAGCTAATAATGGCTTCATATAAATCATTTTCTTTAAAATCTGGCCAAAGAACATCAGTAAAGTATAGTTCTGCATAGCATATTTGCCATAGCAAAAAATTACTTATTCTGTGTTCGCCACTCGTTCTAATTAATAAATCTACGTCTGGTAGATTGTGCGTGTAAAGATGCTGATTTATAATTGATTCATCAATAGTATCTACTGAAATTATATTATTTTTAACTTTCTCACTTATGTTTTTAACAACGTTTATTAACTCTTCTCTAGAACCATAGCTTAATGCAATAGTGAGTGTCATCCTACTGTTGGTCTTGGTTTTTTCTATAACTTCTTTCAGTTCTTTATGAATAGAAGTTGGTAATTTATCAAGTGAGCCTATAGAATTTAATCGAATGTTGTTTTCTTGTAATGTTTTTAATTCGTTTTTTAAAGAGTGAACAAGTAGCTTCATTAAAGTATCAACTTCAAGTTTTGGTCTGTTCCAGTTTTCAGTTGAAAAGGCATATAATGTTAAGTTTTCAATTCCTAATTTAGCACAAGTTTCTACTGTATTTCTAACAGATTTTGTTCCGTTTTCGTGGCCAAACGCTCTTAACAAACCTTTTTGTTTAGCCCAACGACCATTTCCGTCCATGATTATGGCTAAGTGTTTTGGCAAGTTGTTTTTGTCTATTGAGTCAAGTAAATTCATAGTATTAATCTGCGCAATAACATGGTTTTTCACCAAATGTATAAGTTAAAGTAATTCCTGAAAACACATACCAATCATTACTCTCTAAATTTCCAAACCGCAAAGCTTGTAAATTATCATTTTTAGGATTACTTCCATCTAAATTATCTGTCAATGTATATCTAACTCCAACTTCTGCACCCAAAACAAGATTTGGAGTAATATTAGATTTTACACCTAGTATCATTGGAATTGCAAATGTGCTTTCTGCATAATCATGTTTAGCTTCACCATTTATAAAAAACTGTTCGTTGTAACTAAAATAACTAATTCCTGTTGAAACATATGGCGTCATTATTCTGCTCATTTGATGTAAATTAAAGTCAAAAAAATTAAATTCCAATCCTGCTGAAACTTCGGTAATGCTATTTCCAAATGCATACTCTCGATTCTTTCTTCCAGGAACTTTAGATTTTAAGTCGTTTCCAGATAGTGATGCATGCATAACTGAAAAACGCCAAGCATGTCTTGGACTTTTATTCCATTTATAAATAATTCCAAAAGCTACTTCGTTAGGATTGATATAGGTTGTTTTACCAATTTCACCAATATAATTACTTCCTCCAAGAAATCCACCTATTTCATGAATTTGCGCATTGAGCTTAGATAAACCTAAAAGTAAAATAATCAAAAATATTCTTTTCATTAATTGAAAAATAGCGTGCAAATATAACAATTATAGCCACTAATAAAGCATGATATTAGTATTTATAAGAAATTAAATTTAACATAATTAAACTTAAAAAACAAATTCATTAATTGATGAACAATTAGCAAACGAGAAACTACCTAAAGTAGTATGTGGTTTTAATATTAATTTCGTTTGTCTTCACCCCAAAGTAGTTTGTTTCGTAAGGTTTTTAAAAATGTTTCATCAGGAATTTCTACCATATTTATTTGAAATGGAGTTTTTTTTATAATTATTTCTGAGTTATTTTCTAAGGTTGAAATTCTAGAATCTAATGATACTAAATAGTTTTCCTCTCGTCCTGATACTTTTAGTTTTATTTCGGTATCATCAGTAATTACTAATGGTCTTGCATTTAAATTGTGAGGTGCAATAGGTGTTACTACAATTCCTTTTACATCTGGAGTTAAAATTGGTCCGCCACAACTTAATGAGTAGCCAGTAGATCCTGTTGGAGTTGAAATAATTAATCCGTCTGCCCAATAGGAGTTTAAATATTCTCCATTCAAATAGGTTTCAATAGTAATCATTGAAGTGGTATCTTTTCTGCTCACTGTAACTTCGTTCATGGCAAAATTGAGTTCTTGAATTCCTTCATTTTTCGGAGAAGTTTCTATACTAAGTAAAGCTCTTTTAGATAAAGTATATTTTTTTTCTAAAACAATTTGCAAGAAAGCTTCAATATTTTCTTTTTGTACTTTTGCTAAAAAACCTAGTCTTCCTGCATTAACTCCCAATATTGGTACACCAGAATCTCTTACAAATGTGGCTGCTCTCAATATTGTACCATCGCCACCAATGCTAACTAAAATATCAAAACTTGAATTTAAATCGGTATGGCTTGAAAAAGTTTTGTATTCTTTTTTTATAATTTCTTGTTCGTATAATATTTTTAGAAATTTTTCTTCAATTACCAATTCAACATTGTTTGCATTAAAAAAAACAAAAATGTCTCTAATGATTGGTCGAGTATCATTTTGATAATATTGTCCGAAAATGGCTATTTTCATACTATTATTATATGTTTAAATATTTATCCAAATATTCTGAACGTTCTTTAAGATTGTTTAAATAATTATCCTCATGATGTTCAGATATTATTTCATAATTATATCTCCTAAAGGTTTGAATAATTTCATTCATTCCTCCAATTGCAATTTTTATAGTTACCTGAACTTTTTCAATGTTGGCTTCAGAAACAAATAATCCTAATAGTTTTCCATTATTACTTTCAACAATTTGTGCTATTTGGCTCATTGAATAATCGACTAAGTTTTTTTCTACAATTATAATTCCGCCTTGTTCTTTTAAAAAAGGTGTTTCATGAAAAAATCTCACTATATCTTCAAGTTCATAATATCCTGAATAGTTGTTGTTGTCGTCTAAAACAGGAACAATATTAGTATGGTTTTTTGCAAAAACTTCTAAAACATCTAGCCAAATCATATTTTTTTTAGCAAAAAAACCTTCTAAAGTATATTTATAATCGGCAACTTTTTTATCAGAGTCAAAAGTTTCAATATCGTCTGCAGCAATGCAACCAATATAAATTCCATCATCAACTATAGAAAAATGAGAATAAGAAACTTCTGCAAAAAATTCTTGCACTTCGGCAATTGTTTCTTGGATTTTAATAGCTTTATAATCGTTGTTAATATAATCGTTTATTTCTGTCATAGTTTTAAATAGCAATATTTGTTGCAAAATAATCAAATTTTTGAACATAAAACCTTATTTTAACTTTGTATTTTTGTGCAAACAAATAATTTTAGGTAACTATGCTAAAATAGTTTCGTGCCTTACAACTAGAAAATCATGACAAAGTTAAGTGTAAATATTAATAAAATAGCAACTTTAAGAAATGCTCGTGGCGGAAATGTACCCAATTTGTTACACGTTGCAATTGACATTCAAAAATTTGGCGCACAAGGAATTACAATTCATCCAAGACCAGATGAACGTCATATTCGCTATCAAGACGCTAGAGATTTAATGCCAATTGTTTCTACAGAATTTAATATTGAAGGAAATCCGCAACATAATTTTATTGATTTAGTTTTAGAGTGTAAACCACATCAAGTAACCTTAGTTCCAGATGCAGTTGGAGCAATTACTTCATCTGCAGGTTGGGATACAATTAAAAATCAATCTTATTTGACAGAAGTTATTCAAGAATTTCAACGTAACGGAATTAGAACTTCGATTTTTGTTGATCCAATTCTTGAAATGATTGAAGGTGCTAAAGCAACTGGAACTGACCGAATTGAACTTTATACTGAAGAATTTGCTCATCAATATAGTTTGGGAAATGAAAACGGAATTATTCCTTATTGTAAAGCTGCTGATTTTGCAAATCAATTAAATCTAGGAATTAATGCAGGTCATGATTTGAGTTTAAATAACATTAAATTCTTTAATGAAAACATCTCGGGATTACTTGAGGTTTCAATTGGTCATGCCTTAATTTCTGAAGCACTTTATCTGGGTTTAGATAATGTTGTAAACATGTATTTGCAAAAACTTAAATAAAAAAATAATAATGTTACATTCAAGAATTGAAGGTCAAGGTAAACCATTAGTAATTCTTCACGGATTTCTAGGAATGTCAGACAATTGGAAAACTCTTGGTTCACAATATGCAACAGAAGGTTTTCAGGTTCATATGTTAGATTTGAGAAATCATGGAAAAAGTTTTCATTCTAATGATTTTAGTTATGAAATAATGTCCAATGATTTATTAGAATATTGTAATTTTCATCAAATAAATAAATTTTCATTAATTGGTCATTCCATGGGAGGAAAAGTTGCAATGTTATTTGCAACAAAACATCCCGAAATGGTTGAAAAATTAATTGTTGCAGATATTGGTCCTAAATTTTATGCTCCACACCATCAAGAGATTTTAGCTGGATTGAACGCGGTAGATTTTTCTAAAAAACCAAGTAGAGTAGAAGTTGAAGAAATTTTATATCCATATATTACTGATTTTGGAACTAGACAGTTTTTAATGAAAAACTTGTATTGGAAAGAACCACTTCAATTGGATTTTAGATTTAATTTACCAGTTTTTAATATTAAAATCCAAGAAATTGGAACTGCTTTGCCAGAAGGTAATATTTTTAATAATCCAACAATGTTTATTCGTGGAGGAAATTCTAACTATATATTAG
>JAYTPS010000103.1:0-14370 GCA_043747155.1 Flavobacterium sp.
CTTGAAAGATACTTACAAAACCCTAGCCAATTCCTCAGAAGAAATTTTATTTAAAGAAAAAAACAGCAAGTTTTTTGCAACCGCATTTCCTGTAACATCAGAAGAAGAAATTAAAAATCATTTAGATATTTTACGAAAAAAACACACTAGTGCTGGTCATTTTTGCTATGCATTTCAACTAGGTAAAGACAAAATTCAATTTCGAACCAATGATGATGGCGAACCAAGTAATTCTGCTGGTGCACCAATTTACGGACAAATTCAATCCTATAATCTAACTAATGTTTTAGTAGTTGTAGTTCGGTTTTTTGGTGGCACAAAACTTGGAGTTGGCGGATTAATTTCTGCTTACAAAACCTCAGCGCAAACGGCATTGGAAAATTCTCAAATTATTGAAAAAACAATCAACGTTAATTACATTATTTCTTTCGATTATAAAAGCATGAATAAAGTAATGCGAGTAATAAAAGAAAAAAATCTTGACATAATTTCTCAAAAAATGGAAGAAAACTGCCAAATTGAAATTGCCACACGAAAAAAAAATGCCCAAATTATTTTCGACATTTTTAATTCTATGTTTGAAATTTCTATAAAAATAAAAGAGTAATTAATTGTTTTTCATTATCTCTAAAATATAATCTGGAGGAGGAACAGGTTTGCTTGTTTTTATATCTATAAAAACAAGAATAAAATGTGCAGTTGTTAATAACTCTTTATTTTCATTG
The DNA here is from genome assembly GCA_043747155.1 of Flavobacterium sp. Classification (GTDB taxonomy): domain Bacteria; phylum Bacteroidota; class Bacteroidia; order Flavobacteriales; family Flavobacteriaceae; genus Flavobacterium. The sequence goes on from JAYTPS010000103.1 coordinate 726, forward strand.
CGAATTTCGCAATCAAATTCTATCTTTACTCCGCTATGACTTCGCAATTTTGTATTCACTATAAGTAAGTCATCATAACGTGCTGGTTTCTTATAATTTAAATGCATTGAAACAATTGGTAAGGCAATACCAGAATCTTCAAGTGATTTGTACGAAACGCCTTTATTCCTAAGCCATTCCACTCTTCCAATCTCAAAATAAGGAATGTAACTACCATGATAAACAACACCCATTTGATCTGTTTCTGAATATCGTACTCTAACTTCTACATCGTGTCCTTTCATCTATTTTTTTTGCTTTTAGTCTATTATAAAATTATTCGTTACAACAAAAATTTTAAAAAATCAATACCTTTTTATTTTTTTTTAAAGAAATTTGTTCACATATTTGTTAACCCAAAAAACAACTAAGAAATACCCATTTCTTTTGTAGGAGAACCTTTAATTAAATTAGTAATTTTAACCATAATATGAACAAAACTGCGCAATCGGTTTGGGAAAACTGTCTGTCTTTTATAAAAGACAATATTCAAGAGCAAGCATACAAAACTTGGTTTGAACCTATTAAGTCAGTAGAACTAACTGATAATGCATTATATATTCAAGTTCCTAGTAAATTTTTCTATGAATGGTTAGAGGAACATTATGTGAAATTACTTAAAGTTGCCTTAACCAAAGAACTTGGTAAAAATGCAAAGTTACTCTATAAAATTAAAATGGAAAACACTTATGGAAATAAACAACCATTTACAGAACAATTGCCAAGTGCTCACCGAGGACCAATAAAATCGCAAGAAGTTGATGCACCTTTTAAAAATTTAAATCCTGAACTTAAAAATCCGTTTGTAATTCCTGGAATTAGAAATTTAAAAATAGAATCGCAGCTAAATCCTAATTATAGTTTTGATAATTTCCTTGAAGGCGATTCCAACCGTTTAGCTCGTTCTGCAGGAATGGCAGTTGCCAATAAACCTGGAGGTACATCTTTTAATCCGTTATTAATTTTTGGCGGTGTAGGTTTAGGGAAAACACATTTGGCACACGCAATTGGTGTTGAAATAAAAGATAAATATCCTGAAAAAACTGTTCTTTATATTTCTGCCGAAGTTTTTACACAACAATATATAGATTCTGTTAAGAAAAATAATAGAAATGATTTTATTCATTTTTACCAATTAATTGATGTTTTATTAATTGATGATGTGCAATTTCTTTCTGGAAAATCAGGAACACAAGATGTGTTTTTTCACATTTTTAATTATTTACATCAAAACGGAAAACAAGTAATTCTTACCTCAGACAAAGCTCCAGTTGATATGCAGGATATCGAACAACGTTTGCTGTCGCGTTTTAAATGGGGATTATCTGCTGAGTTACATCAGCCAGATTATGAAACTAGAGTTTCCATTTTAAATAATATTTTATATCGCGATGGAGTTGAAATGCCAAGCGAAATAGTAGAATATGTTGCTCAAAATATAAAATCTAATGTTCGAGAACTTGAAGGAGCAATCATATCTTTAATTGCACAATCATCTTTCAATAAAAAAGAAGTTACTCTTGAATTAGCCAAAAATATTGTTGAAAAATTTGTTAAAAATGTAAAACGAGAAATTTCTATAGACTACATTCAAAAAGTAGTTTCAGAGTATTTTCAGCTAGATTTAGACACTTTGCAATCTAAAACTAGAAAGCGTCATGTGGTTCAAGCTAGACAATTGGCAATGTTTTTTGCAAAAAAATTCACAAAAGCTTCTTTAGCAAATATTGGTTCACAAATTGGAGATAGAGATCACGCTACAGTTTTACACGCTTGTAAGACAGTTGACAATTTGGTTTCTACAGATAAGCAATTCAAAAAATTTGTTGAAGATATTCACAAAAAATTGTCATTATAGCTATTTGTATTTCTTATTTTTGCAAAAAAAAGAATAAATTGAATTATTATGTCCGTTAAAATTTTAATGGTTTGCCTAGGTAATATTTGTCGATCACCATTGGCAGAAGGAATTCTAGCGTCTAAATTACCCAAAGGCAAATTTATTGTAGATTCAGCAGGTACTGGAAATTGGCATGTTGGCAAACAGCCAGATGATCGATCTATTGCAACAGCAAAAAAACATGGAATTGATATTTCTAGTCAACGAGGTAATTATTTTACTCCGAAATATTTTGATATTTATGATTATATTTTTGTCATGGATAATTCAAATTATGATGATGTAGTTTCTTTAGCAAAAACCGATGAACATAAAAAAAAGGTTCAACTTATTTTAGAGGAACTTTTTCCTGGAGATAATGTAGATGTTCCAGATCCATACTATGGTTTACAAAATGGATTTGATATGGTTTTTGAAATGCTTGATGAAACAACTGATTTATTGGCTAAAAAATTATTAGAAAAACATTCTTAATGAAGCCAGTAAATCTTATAGGCAAATTATATCTTATTCCAACAACACTTGGCGAGAGCAATCCAATGGATGTTTTGCCGCATACTGTAAAAAGAACTGTTGAACTTATAGATTGTTATATTGTTGAAAATGAAAAAACAGCAAGAAAATTTATTAAAAGTATTTGTCCCGAAAAAGTACAAGCATCATTATTACTCAATACTCTAAACAAATATACAGAAGTTAGCGATCACCTTAAAATGATTCAACCATGTCTTGTTGGAATTGATATTGGATTAATGAGTGAAGCTGGTTGTCCAGGTGTTGCCGATCCTGGTGCTGCAATTGTAAAAATTGCTCACGAAAAAGGAATCCAGGTTGTTCCTTTGGTTGGACCATCTTCTATCCTACTTGCAATTATGGGTTCTGGAATGAACGGACAAAGTTTTGCCTTCAATGGCTATTTACCAATTGAAAAGTCTGAAAAAAAAGCGGCTATAAAGAATTTTGAAAAATTATCTTTTGATAAAAATCAGTCGCAGTTATTTATTGAAACTCCATATAGAAACAATAAATTATTAGAAGATGTATTGCAAACATTGCAACCAAATACTCATTTATGTATTGCTGCAGACATTACACTTTTTACAGAATATATAAAAACCATGAAAGTTTCTGATTGGAAAAAAGCGAAGTTAGATTTACACAATCGACCAACGATTTTTATTATTCACAAGTTATTATAAACAAAAAAATTATGATAAATTAAAAGGAATTAAATTATAAATTCTTTAATATAATCTCACTCTAGCATTGCTATCTGCAACAATGTTATGCGTTTCATAACCTCCAAATTGTTTCATGTAACTAGATATTGAGGTTCCGTATTGGTCTTTGCATTTTACACTGCCATTAGATTTTAAAAATCTTCTAACCGATCCGGCACCACCAAGATGAGCAGCTGCAAGAATTCCAGATTCGGTAATTCTAACGCCATCTATAAATTTTCCGTTGTAGTTTTTTATTTCGTTTTGAAGTTCCCATTTATTCTTCTTTAAAAGAGCCAAAAATGCTTTTTCTTGAATTTTTGGACTGTTTAAAAACTGTAAACTATCTTTAATTCCTATAGTTTCTAATGTAGATTTGCCAAATTGGTACTTGCCCAAATATCCTAATGAATTGATTTTAGAATAACAACATTGCGATTCTTTAAAAGCCAATGCTTCTTTAAATCCAACAAAGAATTTTCCAGTAAAAGGAATTGAAAGGTTTTGATAATCGGATGCTTTTTCAGAAGGAAACTGACAATATGATTTATTATTTATATCAACAAAAATTTGTTGATTTTCAAGATTTAATGGTTTAAAAGCTGTACTTATTAACCCAACTATAATGACTATTCCTGAATAAAACGCGCATCTTTTTATCATAAATTGTAATTTCCAAGTGCTGTCACCATCTTGATATTGACGGTGCAAATATAGGTTGCAATATTACAATACAGCCAGTCAAGCCGTTAATATTTTCTAAAAATAGATAAAGTGTCCTTTAATATCGTTGAACTGCGTAATTTCTATAGTTGGAGCAGGAATTTTTATTGTATTAAAGAGTGAAAAAATGGTTTTTAATGTAGTAGAATTAGTTTTTATTTTAGTTAAATCAACATCAACACTTAAATAAAATTGTCTTGTTCTTCTAGAGTTTGGAAAAAAAACAGAATTAACTAAGTCGTCACTACCAGTAATCATTCCTTCAGCTCCATATCCTACAGCAATATTTATCCATTTTGGGATTTTAGATTTTGTAAAAAAAGAATACACATTTGCAGAAAGCCAATAAGTTTGTCCGTTGTAATCTTTAATAATTTGTTCAGATATTGAACTACCAAGCACATTTGGTCTAGCCGAAGCATATTGTGTAGTATGAAACGAAAATTTAGGAACTATTCGTTGTTCTTTCCACAGTAATTCTTGTGAAACAAAAAGTGCAGTTCCGCCAGCATTTGCAGCAATATCACCAAGAGAAAAACCCCATTCCGATGAATATCCATCAAAAACCTCAACTGTAGATAAAAATGCAAATCCAATTGTTGAACCATAAATAATCTGGCTTTTTCTATTGCAACCACTCCATTTTAATGCATTTGCTCCAAAACTTCCCAATTGATAGGATGAAAAAACGTGACCAACTTTATCCATTTGCAACCATTGGTCATTATCATTAATAAAATGAAAATCAGATTTTGGATAATCTGCATACCAAAGTTGATTAAGCCCAACTAAAGCAGTAGTTGCAAGAACTACTTCAGAAATTATTACTTTGTTTAGTCTTGGTTTATTTAGAGAATCTGATGGTTTTAGAAAAGAATCAAGTGTAGATTGTGAAAATCCCAAATTAATATTCAGTGCTAAAATAATTAATAAAAATTTTAACTTATTCATTCTAGGGATTTACTATTGAATTAAATTCATTATTAATAGGTCTTTAAAATAGAAAAATTCAATTACTATCTTTTTGTTCCAATACCATTCAACCAATTTGCATATTTTTTTGCATTTTCTTGATGTTGAGTATATGTTGAAGCAAACTCGTGGTATCCAAATTTTTCAACACTTGCACAAAAATATATATAATCATTTTCATCTGGCGATAAAACTGCATCAATAGCATCAATATCTGGCATAGCAATTGGTCCTGGAGGCAAACCAGAATTTACATAAGTATTATATGGAGAAGCAATTATTAAATCATTATACAAAACTCTTTTTATAACTTGATCAAAATCATTATCTCTAGATTTCAATGCATAAATTACAGTTGGATCAGCTTGTAACGCCATTCCTAAATCTAATCTGTTTAAATAAACTTTTGCAACAACTGGTCGCTCACTTTTTTTAACCGTTTCTTTATGAACAATTGATGCTAAAGTTATTACTTCAACTGGAGTCATGTTAAGTCTTTCTGCTTTTGATAAACGTTCTTTTGTCCAAAAATTTTTGTATTCTTTAAGCATTTTATCTCGAAATTTTTCAGCAGATACATTCCAATAAAATTCATAAGAATTAGGAATAAACATTGCAATTACATTGTCTTTAGTAAATCCGTTTTCAGATAGAAACTTTGAATCTCTAAAAGCTGCTAATAGTTTTATTGTATCTGGTTCTATTTGGGTACTAATTCGCAAACACAAATTTTCTAATCTTTCTTGATTGTTAAAAGCCAAGTTAACAGGAATATTTCTGCGAAGTGAAGCAACCAAAGTATAGTTTCCCATTCCTTTTTTTATAAGAAATCTTCCAGATTTTACATTTTTATCATATTTTCTAATACTTGCCATTGCATCAAAACCACTCATTTCTTTTATATAAGGTGAAATTATTTTTTTTACTTCCTCATAACTTGAACCTGTTGGAACGGTAACATAAATTTCCTCTTTTGAAATAGAAGTATTACTTGAGAAAAACTTTATATAAATTGTGGCTGCAACAATAAGAAAAAGAATAGTTCCTATTGCTAATATGGTTTTTAATTTTTTATTCAATGTGATTATTTTTTAATTCTTTTTATTTATTAATTGAAAAACTGCTTCGTCTTGGTAATTGTTGTTTAATAAATTCCAATCTTTTTTTACACCAATTTTTTGAAATCCAAAAGTAGTAAAAAGGTTTAAACTTGAAACATTATCTACATCAATATTTGCAAAAAGCTGGTGTAATTGCAGTTGCTGAAAACTATAATTAATTAATAAATTTAATGCTTCTTTTCCATATCCTTTGCTCCTATCGATTTCGTTTTTAATCACAATTCCAATTCCAGCTCTATTGTTTTTAGCATCAAATTCAAATAAATCAATCAGTCCAATTGTTGTTTTATCTTTATTTTCACAAATTGCTAATCGAAGTTGCTTTGCCTCATAAATATCTTGGTGTGCATTTTCTAGATACTGACGAATTAGAAATTTACTATATGGAGTTTGCGTATTACTAACATGCCATAAACTTTCATCGTTTTCTATAGTATATACAAACTCTAAATCTTCTGGCTCGAGTGCTCGTAAAAAAATATTTTCACCTTTCAATGTTATCATAATTCAATTGATCCTTCAAAAACAAATGTTGCTTTTCCTTCTAAAAAAACATTTTCATATCCATTTTCTGTTTTTTTAAAAGATACTTTTAATTTTCCGCCTTGAACATCAATATTTATTTCGTTCAAATTAGTATTTGATGTTGCATGCATTGCAATAGCTGTTGCCGTTGCACCAGTTCCGCAAGAAAGTGTTTCATCTTCAACACCACGTTCATAAGTTCTTAATGCAAAATGATTTTCTGATAATTGTTTAACAAAATTTACATTACTTCCTGGTTTTCCATACAAATCTGAATTTCTAATTTTAGCTCCATTAGTTTTTACATCATAATTTTCTATATCTTCAATTAATGTAACATGATGTGGCGAACCAGTATTTAAGAAAACATAATCACTTTCTATTTTTACATCATCAACATCTTTCATTTGCAAGGATACATTTTTATTTTCTAAAATTGTTGCGCTATGCAAACCATCTGTTGCATTAAAAGTTGTTTTTTTTGTAATAATATTTAGTTTATTAGCAAACGCAACCAAACATCTTCCACCATTACCACACATTGAACTTTCATTTCCATCAGAATTGAAATAAACCATTTTAAAATCAAACTCAAGATCATTTTCTAAAAGAATTAATCCGTCAGCTCCAATTCCGAAACGTCTATCACAAAGATTTTCAATAAGTTTAATGTTATTTTTTGGAAAAACATCCAATCTATTATCAATTAATATAAAGTCGTTTCCGGTTCCTTGATATTTATAAAATTTTAATTTCACTTTTAAATTATGTATAATAAATATTTAAGATTATATCTTGCATCGCAAAGTTACAAATATTAATGATACGTTAAAGATTGTTAAACGAGAGTTAAAGAGTTTTTTTTAAAATAATAATACATTAAATTTGATGTTATATTATTTAATATAATTTAATATTATGAAAAAATTATCGAGTTTATTTTTGGTTTCATTACTAAGCGGCACAATGACACTTGGCGCTTATAAATTATTTATCGAAAAAGATATAAAAGAAAATTCAATTGTTACACAAGCAGAAAGTTCCTATAGTAAAAACGTTGGTTTTGGTGCTGAAAATATCGATTTTACATCAGCCGCAGAAAATGCCGTGCATACTGTAGTTCATGTAAAAAACGTTTCTACAAGAACAGTATACAATCCAATAATGGAATTTTTCTATGGTTCTCGTGGTGGCGGACAACAACAAGAACAAATTGGAACTGGTTCTGGAGTAATTATTTCTGAAGATGGTTATATCGTTACAAATAATCATGTAATTAAAGATGCTAACGAATTAGAAGTCACTTTAAACAACAATAAAGTTTATAAAGCAAGGTTAATTGGAACCGATTCTAAAATGGATATTGCGTTATTAAAAATTGATGCAGATAAAAAATTACACTATTCAACATTTGCCGATTCAGATCAAGTAAAAGTTGGCGAATGGGTTTTGGCTGTAGGAAATCCATATAATTTAACATCAACAGTTACTGCAGGAATTGTATCTGCTAAAGCTAGAAATCTAGATACCAAAGGTATTCAATCGTTTATTCAGACTGATGCTGCTGTAAATCCTGGAAATTCTGGTGGTGCTTTGGTAAATACTCGTGGCGAATTAATTGGAATTAATACTATGATTTCTTCTCAAACTGGTTCTTATATTGGTTATTCATTTGCGGTTCCAAGCAATATTACAAGAAAAATTATTGAAGATATTATGGAGTTTGGAAATGTTCAAAGAGGAATTCTTGGTGTTGAAGGTGGCGAACTTACAGGAAATGCATCTAAAGAATTGGGAATAAAAGATAGCGAAGGATTTTACATAAATAAAGTAAATAAAAATTCTGGAGCAGAAAAAGCTGGGCTAAAAAAAGGTGATATTATTAAAAAATTAGACAGCCAAAAAATTTCGACCTTTGCTGAATTATCTGGATTTATAAACACAAAACGACCTAATGATAAAGTAAATGTTACTTTTATTAGGAATGGAGAAACTAAAGTTGTTCCTGTAATATTGGTTAAAAATGACATTGCTATCACCGATTTCAAAGGTTTAGAATTAGAAAATATTACATCTACTGATAAGAAAAATTTCCGTATTGACTATGGTGTAAAAATTAAAGAAGTAAATAACGAAAGATTACAACCTTATAAAGAAGAACTTGAAGGAAGTGTAATTCTTAATATTGACGGAGAAAAAGCAATTGATATTGAAACGGTTTCTAGATTGATTGGTAATAAAGATGAAAATCAAGGAACTAGTGTTCAATTAATGACCAAAAACGGTCAGGTTATTAGAATAATAATTTAAATTTTAAAATAAAATAATAACTACAAACCATTTAAAAATAATTTTAGATGGTTTTTTATTTGATTATTTACAAAACGTTAAAATATTAATGTATTACTAATTAATTTTGTAACTTTGTTTTAAATGAAAATACGATTTCATCTTTTTACTCTTCTGCTAACTTTAGGATTTCTATTGATTTCCAATGGTAGCATTGCTTGTGGAACGAAATCTGGAAAGTCTTGTTGCAAAACTGAAACTTCTTCTAAAAAAGAAATGAAAGAGTGTTGCAAAAAGAAAAAAGACAATGAAAAAAGCAAACCTTGTGGCGGAAAATGTGGTCATTCTAATTGTACAACATCTGCTCCAAGTTTTAGTTTGATATTGAATAATGAAATGAAATTTAATATAAATACTTTTGTTTTTCCAACTGAAAAACAAAAGTTTTATCACAATGAAACCTCTACTTCTAATGGTTTCTTTTCGCTTTGGTTGATACCAAAAATAAGTTAAATTCCAATTTTTGACAGCCATAACTATGGCAAATTGAAAGTAATTTACTTTCTAAATCTTATTATTTACAACAATTTAAATTAACAAAAATGAAACTAATATCTAAATTATTGGTGGCAATTACTTTATTGCTATCAATTACAACAACAAATGCGCAAATAAAAAATGCAATTACCCAAACTGTTAAAATATCTGGTAACTGTGGCATGTGTAAAGAAAAAATTGAAAAAGCTGGAAATCTTAAAAAAATAGCTAAAGTAGATTGGAATAAAGAAACCAACATGGCAACGTTAACTTATGATGCTAAAAAAACCAATCAAGATGAAATATTAAAAAGAATTGCCTTGGCTGGTTATGACAGTGAAAAATTTCTTGCTCCAGATACTGTTTACAACAATCTTCACGGATGTTGCCAATATGAAAGAATTGGTAAAACAGAAACTAAAACAGAAGAAAAAAGTAAGCAAAAAATGGACATGTCAGACAACGTTAAAACCATTGATAATCAAGAGACAAATCAACTTAATGGCTTTTACGAAAACTATTTTGCACTAAAAGATGCATTAGTTAAAACTGATGGAACTGCAGCTGCTGCAAATGCTAAAACGTTACTTTCTACAATAAACTCGGTTAAAATGGACGCTTTGAAAATGGATGTTCATTTAGTTTGGATGAAAGTTTTAGAAAATTTAAAACAAGATGTAACTGCAATTGCTGCAACATCTGACGTTAAAAAACAAAGAGATTCATTTGATACATTATCAGTTTCAATTTACGAGCTAATAAAAATTTCTAAATCAGAAACACCAATTTATTATCAATTTTGTCCAATGGCCAACGATGGAAAAGGTGCCAATTGGTTAAGCAAAGAAAACAATATTAAAAATCCGTATTTTGGATCAATGATGCTTTCTTGCGGAAAAACTGTAGAAACTATTAAATAATTTAAAATTTATGAAAAGTATTTTTTTATATATATCGCTATTTTTATTTGCATTAAATACTAATGCTCAAATAATCAAAGCAGAAATAATTGCAACAGGATTAACTTGCTCAATGTGTTCTAATGCAATAAATAAACAATTTAAAGCACTTGCCGAAGTAGATAATGTAGAAACCGATTTAAACACCAATACGTTTACAGTTTATCTAAAAAAAGATTCTAAAATTACACCAAGAATTTTAAAAGAACGTGTAGAAAAAGCTGGTTTTTTTGTTGGTTCTATGATAATAACAATGCAATTTGTAAATTTAAATATTTCTGATAATTTTTCAGTTTCTCAGGATAATTTACCATTGATTTTTATAGATTCTAAACCTAAAACATTAAATGGTGCTACTAGAGTCAAAATTTTAGACAAAGGTTTTGTGACTCAAAAAGAATATAAAAAGTTATCTAAATTGTATGCTAAATATGTAAGCTATGCACTTGTAAACGAAGATAATTATCATTTAAAAACCATTTAAAATGAAGCATTTATTTTATGGTTTTATTGTACTAATTTCTTTTCAAATAAAAGCTCAAGAACTATTTGTTTTTACAGAACCTGCAAGCAATATGCCAAGCAATTCTATTGGAATTCGTTTGGGTCAATCGCTGCTGAATGAGCAAATAAAATCGGGTTACAACTATCATATAATGCCCGAAATTATGTGGGGAATTAATAAAAATTTGATGATTCACGCTTCGGCTTTTGTAAGTAATAGAAACACAAATTTAGTTACCGAAGGTGGAAGTTTTTATGCAAAATATCGATTTTTTTCGATAGATGATTTACACAGTCATTTTAGATTAGCAACTTTTGGAAGATACAGTTTTAACAATGCCGATATTCATCAAGAGGAAATTGAAACTATGGGACACAATACAGGATTTGAAACTGGAATTATTGCTACACAATTAATTAATAAAGTGGCAATTAGCTCAACATTATCTTTTGAAAAAGCATTTGATAACAAACCTAATTATGATTTTCCATCAATTCAAAGTAATAATGCTACAAACTATTCTTTATCGTTTGGCAAATTAGTTTATCCTAAAAAGTATACCAGTTTTAAGCAAACCAATATTAATTTAATGGTTGAATTTTTAGGACAAACGCTAAACGAAAACGGAAAATCATATTTAGATATTGCTCCTTCAATTCAGTTCATTGTTAACAGTCAAGCTAGAATTGATTTGGCTTACAAACAAGAATTGTATACGTCAATGTTACGATCGGCACCAAACGGATTTTATCTAAAACTAGAATATACATTTTTTAATATTAAAAAAAACAAGTAATTATATAACTATCAATTTTAATAGTGTAACATACTAATATTTAAAAATTTGTAAATTTAAACATCTAATAATTTAAAACATAATCTTATGAAAAAAGTATTTTTAATTGCAACATTTAGCATTTTCACACTGGTTTCTTGCAACCAAAAAACAAAAGAAGTAACGACAACCGATTCAGAAATGATGGAAAAAGATTCGACTATGATGACTAAAGATGGAACTATGATGGAACACGATTCTACAATGACTGATCATTCTAAAATGGATCATTCTAAAATGTATGCTTGCCCAATGCATCCAGAGGTTCAAGGAAAATTGAACGACAAATGTTCTAAATGTGGAATGAAATTAACTGAACCAGTTGCAGAAAATGCAGCTGAATAAATTTTTAATTTCATTAAACAAACAAGCCAGCTTTGCAATACTTATTGTGAAGTTGGTTTTAATTAAAAAAACTAATGACACATAAATATACCATTACAGAAATGAGTTGCAATGGTTGCAAAAATAAAGTTGAAAAAGCATTAAATGGAATAAAAGGCATTGAAGCAACCGTTTCTTTAGAGACAAATAGTGCTTCAATTGCCATGGAAAAATACATTCCAATTTCTAAATTTCAAGAAGTACTTTCATCTATTGGAAACTATTCCATTTCAGATTTTAATGAAGAAAATTCTAAAAAATCTGATAAAAAAATTTTAGATAAAGATAACAAAACCGTTTCTTCAATTAACAATTCGACTTCCAAATACCATTGTCCAATGCATTGCGAAGGCGATAAAAATTACGACAAAGCTGGCGATTGTCCAGTTTGCGGAATGAATTTAGAAAAAGTTTACGATGTAGAAAATTCAAAAACATTGTACACTTGTCCAATGCATCCAGAAATTATCAAAGAACATTCTGGTTCGTGTCCTATTTGTGGAATGGATTTGGTGCCAATGAATCCAAGCGATTCTGAAGATCAAAAAACCTATAAAGATTTGGTCAATAAAATGAAAGTGGCAGTTGTTTTTACTGTCCCAGTTTTTGCCATCGCTATGATAGAGATGATTCCAAACAATCCATTACTTAAAATAATGGACGCTTCAAATTGGAATTTTGTTCAATTTATATTAACTCTTCCAGTAGTTTTTTACGCGTGTTGGATGTTTTTTGTTCGTGCTTTCAAATCCATAATTACTTGGAATTTAAATATGTTTACCCTTATCGGAATTGGAACTGGAGTGGCTTTTTTATTCAGTTTAGTGGGAATGTTTTTTCCTTCAATTTTTCCAGCTGAATTTAAAAGTCATAATGGAACTGTCGCATTATATTTTGAAGCCACAACCGTAATTCTAACCTTAGTTTTACTGGGTCAATTATTAGAAGCCAAAGCACACAGTCAAACCAGTGGTGCTATTAAAGAATTACTGAAATTAGCGCCAACAGAAGCGACTTTGGTTGTTGATGGAAATGATAAAACAATCTCTATTCACGATATTAAAAAAGGAGATTTATTGCGAGTAAAACCAGGAGATAAAATTCCAGTTGATGGAAAAATTACTGATGGCGAAAGCAGCATTGACGAAGCAATGATAACTGGCGAACCAATTCCTGTAGATAAGAAAGTTGACGATAATGTCATTGCTGGAACTATAAATGGCAACAAATCATTTGTAATGATTGCCGAAAAAGTAGGATCGGAAACCTTGCTTTCGCAAATTGTGAAAATGGTCAACGATGCCAGTCGATCAAAAGCACCAATTCAAAAATTAGCCGATAGTATTGCCAAATATTTTGTGCCAATCGTAGTCATTATTTCGGTAATAACATTTTTTGTTTGGGCAAAATTTGGACCAGAACCAGCATTAGTTTACGGATTTATAAATTCCATTGCCGTTTTAATTATTGCTTGTCCGTGTGCTTTGGGTTTGGCAACACCAATGTCTGTAATGGTTGGCGTGGGTAAAGGTGCACAATTTGGTGTTTTAATAAAAAATGCCGAGGCATTAGAAAATATGAATAAAGTAAATGTGCTGATTACAGATAAAACTGGAACAATTACCGAAGGAAAACC
>JAYTPS010000104.1:0-7210 GCA_043747155.1 Flavobacterium sp.
TTTTAAACAAATAAAAAGGTTCCTATAGTAATTGCTATAGGAACCTTTTTTAGGGGTAACTTAATAAATTAAATTATTTAATAATAATTTTTTCTGTAAAGTTTAAACTCTCTCCAGTAGCATTTAAAATGTATACTCCAGATTGTAGGTTATTTAAATCAATAGCTTTTTCGGTATTGAACTCAAGATCATTTTCAGAGTGAACTATTTTTCCGTTTAAATCAATAATTGAAATGTTTAATTTTCCAGTGAAGTTGGCTATATTTAAATTAACAATACCGTTTGAAGGATTAGGATATACTTTACCACCTTTGTTTTCTTGAACAGTATCATTGGATAAAATTGTTGCCGTAAACTGTCCTGAGAAAATTCCTCTTCCATAAGTTGCTACAAAAACTGTATTGTCATTTCTTAAATCCATGTCAGTAATTTTTACATTACTCATTCCGTTAAAAGATTGATTCCAAGTTGGAGAAACAGTATTAAATGTATTGGTATACCAAACTCCTAATTCTGTACCAATAATAACTTCATTAGTATTTAATGGGTTTTGAAGAATAGATTTTACAGGAATATCTGGAAAATTACCTTCTTTGTTTTGCCAAGTAGCACCACCATTAGATGTGTACCAAATACTAGTTACATTATAATTATGAAAAGTTACAAAAATTTCACTTTCAGAAAGACCATATTCAATATCGGAAACACTTCCTACAAAAGATGGTCCGGTAATATCAGACCAAGTTCCTGTACCAGTGTTAGCATTTATTACTTTTAATAATTTTCCAGTTCTCGTTCCAACTAAAAGAGTTGTTGATGTGGTAGTATATTTAGAAACTGTTAATGCACTAGGTGAATTAGTTAATAATGCATTAGTTAAATTAGCTCTGTTTACAACACCCGATTTAATATTAGAATATCTTCTTACTTGATATGTAGGTGTAGCGGTATTTGAATAATCAGAAAATAAAATATCCAAACTAGAGTCTAAAGCCATTGGTGCTATAAATGCACCATTGTTAGTAGTTGCAGTGTCATTATCTAGAGTTCTTACTGTAAATGGACTTACTGCTAAACGATAATTTATATTTTCGTTATATACATAATTGGTAATATAATATTTATCTGCACCTTGATCAAACATTGAAAAAGCACCATCACCACCTTGTGCTTGAGTACTTGCGCCTGCACCAGTTGGAGCATTTGCAAAATATTGTGATCCGTTATCTTGAGCGCCAGCTACAAAATAACTTCCTGTTAAACCACTAACTGCGTTTGTTGGAGCAACACCAATACTATAAAATTGAGTTACGTTTAATCCAGTATTTCTGGCAGTTGTTGTTGTTCCTGCATTGTTAGAAAAGAAAACGCCACCATCACCACCAAATGCAACTTTATTAGAATTTCCATTTGCAATAGCCATAACATGTTGATCAGAGTGAACATATTGATATCCAAAACTTCCAGTCCAGTGGCTTAATTGTTCCCATGAAGATCCACCATCGAGAGATTTAAATAAATCAATACCACCAGTGTATAATAATTCATCATTTACAGGGTCAATTTTAAGCATTAAGTTGTAAAATGCTTGACTTCTTGTAAAATCGGTTGCTGGAATACCACCATCAGCATCAACTGGCAAAGTTAAATTAGTTGCTAATCCGAAACCATTAGTAGTTTTTTTCATAATAACACCACCAGCACTAAGTTCAGAAAGAACATAAATTTTATCAGCAGTTGTAGCTGAAGCTTCAATTTGTGTTCTATCTCCACCACTTACATTGTGCCTTAAAATAAAGTTAGTTCCATCAGTTGAAGAAAAAATATTTCCTCCACCAGTACCAAAAACAACACTATTTGTTGTTGAAACCCAAATTTTATTATCGGCTCCAATAGCAATATCGTTTGGACAATGTTTAAATCCACCACTTGTTAATGGCATTGAAACTTCAGTCCAAGTTGCTCCGCCATTTATTGATTTATATAATCCATAATCAGTTCCTCCTAAAAATGTTGTAGCATTTGCTGACCCATAGAAAGTATCACCGACAGCCACATAAATTTCAGAATTTCCTGCATTATTTCTAATTTTAATATCATTAATGTGTTGTTTACCTGGAACAAGATTGCCAGTAAAACTCAATGCATCACTTGGGTTTAATGTAGCATTTACTGGTCCGCTTGCTAATGCAGCTTCAATTGCATCACCATCTGCTTTAGATATCATTGTTGATGGAATGTTAATTGTAGGATCACTTCCTCCCATTGCAACTGGTGTTCCTTCAACATTATTCATCATTATTACTCCAATTGCTCCTGCATCTTGAGCATTTTTAACTTTAACAACAAAGGTGCAAGTTCCTCTTCTTATTAAGGCAATTTTTCCTAAAATACCTCCAGCATTTGCCAATCCGTTACAACCTAGCGAAGCAGTTGTTCCTGTTCCGTCATTTACTAATATAACATTTTCTGTAATTTGAGATGTTACGGCAGTTCCAAAAGCTGTAGATGGATATGATACATAGTTTCCAGCTACACTTGTTGGACTGTTTATAGTAACATTGGCTGCAGATTGAAATGTTGTTGGACCAGAAATCCCTCCAAATACTTTAGAAAATGTTAAACCACCATCAGTTGATTTCCAAACGCCATCGCCACTTACATCACCACCAACATAAGATTCGCCTGTTCCAACATAAAAAATATTGGTATTATTTGGATCGTATGTAATTGTTGAAACTGATAGATTTTCTTGAATATTTACTCTTGTCCAAGTAGAACTTGAATTAGAAATGTTAGTATTTTTCCATAAACCGCCACTTACTCCACCAGCAAAAACAGTTTCTTTAGTTGCGTCATTTGGGTCAAACATGATTCCTCTTGTTCTTCCACCAACATTTGTTGGTCCTCTTTCTACCCAATTATTATCACTTGCATCACCTGGTGCTCTTCCTTGAGTAAACGCTTCTGCTCTTTCCCTAATAAGTCTATCTCTTAAAGAAATTAGATTTGGAGTTTCTGGTTTTCCTGTTTCTGGATTCATTGTTAATTCCCACTCACTTTCAAAATATTTGTTAGGAGGAATTCCCATTGCTTTTCTTTCTGTTTTAGACAAACTCATTACTTTTTTGTATGGACTGTTGTTTAAAAAAGAAGTGTGTTTTTCTCTCAAAAGATCTATTTCATTAAGTATAGGTTCTTTTTTGTTATCTAAAATTGAAGATTTTGAGCTAATTGTTTTTTTAGAAATAGTAGGTTTTTCTAAATCAGAATTTTCGTTATCTACTGTATTATTTACAACAATTGATTTTGTATTCTTTACTTCTGTTTTAATTTCTTTTTTAGAATTAGTGCAACTAAAACAAATAAAAAGTAAAGATAGTAATGGTAAAAGTAACTTTTTTTTCATGGCAATATGTGGTTGATTTTTAGTATAATTTAAACAAAATTAGCATTTTATGGATGTAAACAAAATTTATTAATGAATATTTACTTTTTTAACTTTTACTAGCTTCAATAGTTTTATATAACTCTAAAGCTTTTCCGTCTGTTAGCATTGAAACATAATGGCAAATATGTAATAATCTGTCATATAAATTTTCTTTTTGAAAAAGGTAACGTTCTGGTAATAATTTTAATAATAATTCATCATAATTGGATGCTGTTGCATTGGCTTTTTTATTGTAAGCATCACAAAAGCAATCTAATAGTGTATTTATTACTTTGTAACCCATAATTTCTTTGTGAATTACTTCTTTACTTTGATATACGTTTTTTATACTTATTTGGATGATGTCGTTCATTTGAGCTTTGTATTTGCTTTTATCTGTCAATGAATAAGGAAATTCGCCTTTTAATATTGCTTCTTCATTTTCTATAAATACACTTACTGCATCGTTTATTAGGTTTCCAATGGCCAATGCTCTCAAATAACTTATTCTATCTTCTTTAGTGGTTAATGAATTATATTTTGAAGTATCAATAGAATCTTTCACTAATTTTATTAGATATTCTAATGCAAAATCTTCAGAAACTAATTCTAAATTTATACCATCTTCAAAGTCTATAATTGTATAACAAATATCATCTGCAGCTTCAACTAAATAACACAAAGGATGGCGTTCATAACCAATATCGTTGCCAGATTTATTAGGAATTAAACCCAGTTCTGTTGCTACTTCTTTAAAAAATTCTTTGTCTGATTGAAAAAAGCCATATTTTTTATCGCATATATTTTTAGTTGGTTTTTTGGGCAAACTTTCTTTTGGATATTTCATGAATGATCCAAGAACTGCATAGGTTAATCGAATGCTTCCTTCAATTCCTGGTCGGGAACTTGTTAATACTGAAAATCCGTTGGCGTTTCCTTCAAAATCTATTAAATCTTGCCATTCTTTTTGGGTTAGTTGGTCTTTGTATTTTTGTCCTTTTCCTATAGAAAAATATTCTCCAATGGCTTTTTCACCTGAATGTCCGAATGGTGGATTTCCAATATCGTGAGCTAATGATGCTGCTGCAACAATGGCTCCAAAATCGTTGGCTTGAAACCCATAAATTTCTTTTAAATATGGGTATTTTTCGATAATTTTTTTGCCAACTAGTCTTCCAATTGAGCGACCAACAACCGAAACTTCTAAGCTGTGAGTAAGCCGAGTATGAACAAAATCGGTCTTTGACATTGGTATAACTTGGGTTTTGTCTTGCAAACTTCTAAAGGCAGCCGAAAAAATAATTCTATCATAATCTACTTCAAAACCTAATCTCGTATCGTCTTGTTCTATTCGCAAACGCTTGCCTTTGTCGCCTTGTCGTTTTAAAGATAAAAGTTGTTCCCAGTTCATTGTGATTTTAAATTGAAGATTAACGATTTTTGATTTCTCAAAGATAAAATTATAGTATTTTTTTCATGCAAACACTGGTTTCAACGCCACTATATTGACCATAGTTTTCTATGATTTTATATTTTAGTTTTTGGTATAATGAAATGGCATCTTTTTGTAAATAACCTGTTTCAAGAATTGCAGTTGAGTAATTTTCTTCTCTAGCCCAGTTTTCTAGTTCAAATAAAATTGCTTTTGCAATTCCTTTTCCTCGGTATTCTGGCAAAGTAAACATTCTTTTAATTTCTACAGTTTTAGTGTCGTATTCTTTGTAAGCACCAATACCTATTGCTATATTGTTTTCATAATAAACTAGTGCGTTTTTTAACATATTGGTTTTATTAAATTGTGCATAAAAGGCATGATCATCACCATCAATAATTTTTAAATAAGCATCCAATTGGATTACTAATTTTTCAAAATCTAAATTATTGGATGTTACTCTTTTTATCAAAGTCATTTTCTATTTTTTATCATTAGCCAAGAAAAAATTTCTAGATTTTTTTGGATATTGATTGTAGCTTTTATCGCTAGGATTGGCAATTACAGTTTTAAGATTAATTTCATCTCCAAGTTTAAAACTTTTTTCTGTGTACTGATAATCTAATAGATACTCGCCACAGAAATAATTTCCGTAAGTATCTTTTTCTATTATTCCTGTGTAAACTCCTTTTTCTTTTGACATTTTGTTATAATTATTTAGATTCTATTTCTTTAATTTCGTAAAACTCATTCATACATCTTTCGAGTTTACTCTGTATTACTACAAATGTACTTGAATTTTCATCGTGTAATCCTAATTTTCTTCCTTGTAGAAAAGTAAGGTACTCGAATGGAACTAATCTTAATAACGATCTTCCTAAAATATTTAAATGATTTGGTTTAGTTCCGTCTTTCATAACAACTATTGTATTTGTAATATATTTTGATATTGTTTTGGAAAACAGTATTTCTAAAAGAGAATAATATATAAACATTAACAATGAAAAAAAAAGTAAGCTTTGTAATCTGTCATATGAAATTAACAAATCTAAAAGTGAACCGTTTTTATAAGGAATTAATGCAGAAACGGAATAAATAATTATTCTTAAAATATTTATGAGAAATATGTCAATAATGAAATTTAAAAACCTTATGTTTTTTGTTGCTAATATATATCTTGGTATTACAAATTCGTTTTTCATTCTAAAAACAAATATAAAAAAAAACAGCCATCAATAGATAGCTGCAATTATTTTTTTGAAATTTAATTATAGTTTATATTTTAAGATTGCTTCATTACAGGAATTACTAACTACCACACATTTCACAATCATCTGGACCAGCATTTCTAGCTTTTTCAACCATTGCTTTAAAATCTTCGGCGGTCATTTCGCCAGTTTCGTTTGGAGCTTCAACTTCAACGCCAACGGCTTCTTCTACAACGGCTTCTGGTTTTTTGTCATTGTTTAATGTAAATTTAATAGCATCAACCGCAGCTTTTGTTCTTAAATAATACATTCCAGTTTTTAAGCCACTTTTCCAGGCATAAAAATGCATTGATGTTAATTTTGCATAGTTTGCATCTTGCATGAATAAGTTTAATGACTGCGATTGATCAATAAAATATCCTCTATGACGTGACATATCAATAATATCTTTCATTGACATTTCCCAAACTGTTTTGTACAATTCTTTTAAATCTTGTGGAATATCTAAAGCTTGAACCGAACCATTGTTGCGCATTAATTCTTGTTTCAAGGTTTCGTTCCACAAACCTCTTTCAACTAAATCGTTAAGTAAATGTTTGTTTACTACGATAAATTCGCCAGATAACACTCTGCGTGTATAAATATTAGAAGTATAAGGTTCAAATGCTTCGTTATTTCCTAAAATTTGTGAGGTAGAAGCTGTTGGCATTGGAGCAACTAATAATGAATTTCTAACTCCATTGGTCATAACTTCTTTTCTTAGATTTGCCCAATCCCATCTTCCCGAAAGTTCTTCGTCTTTAATATTCCAAAGATTGTGTTGAAATTCTCCTTTAGAAATTGGAGAACCTTCGAAACTAGAATATGGACCTTCTTCTTTAGCCATTTCCATTGATGCTGTAACGGCTGCAAAGTATAAAGTTTCGAAAATTTCTTGGTTCATTTGCTTTGCTTCGTCGCTTGTAAACGGCATTCGCATCATAATAAACGCATCTGCCAAACCTTGAACTCCTAATCCTACTGGACGATGACGCATGTTAGAATTTTCGGCTTCAATAACTGGATAATAATTTCTGTCTATTACTTTATTTAAGTTTCTTGTAACACGTTTTGTTACATTAAATAGTAATTCGTGATTGA
>JAYTPS010000105.1:0-5663 GCA_043747155.1 Flavobacterium sp.
TTTTAAAATTTATTTTGTTATCTGAAAAAGAGCAATCTCAAATAGACAAAAATTAAAACAACTGATATGTTGTTAAACAATTATTGATTTTCCTTTGGCTATAACTTGTTTATCATTAGTTAAATAAAAATCAATTCTTCCTAAATTTATTCCATAACATCCCACTTGATTTATAAGAACTTCTTTTCCTTCAAGATTTTTTTCAATAACAGGTTTTTCTAAAAAGGTATGTGTGTGTCCACCAATAATTAAATCAATATCTTTAGTTTTATTTGCCAATACAATATCACAAACTTTATTTGGGTCTTCTTTATACCTAAATCCCAAGTGCGAAAGACAAATTATTAAATCACAATGTAACTCTTTCTTTAACATTCTTGTTATATCTAAAGCAATCTCAATTGGATTGTTGTAAACTGTTTCCTTAGAATTTTTCTTATCAACCAATCCATCAAGGTCAATACCCAGTCCAAATATTCCAATTTTAATTCCATCAATAGTTTTTGTCATGTAGGGTTTAATATGACCATCGAGAACAGTATTTTTAAAATCGTAATTTGAAGATACAAAATTAAATTTTGCATTAGGTATTTGTGCCATTAAACCATCAATGCCATTATCAAAATCATGATTTCCAATGGTTGCAAAATCATATTTCATCATGCTCATCAATTTAAATTCTAATTCACCACCATAATAATTAAAATAAGGTGTTCCCTGAAAAATATCACCAGCATCTACTAATAAAACATTATTATTTTCTTTTCGAATAGTTTCAATTAATGTAGCACGACGAGCAATACCACCCATATTTGGGTTTTTTGGATGGTCTGCTGGAAAAGGATCAATATAACTATGAACATCATTGGTATGAAGAATGGTAATATGTTTAATCTTGAAAGTTGTAAAACTACTCAATGACAAACCAGTCAATCCTAATAATGCTGAACTGGCAGCTGAGTTTTTAATAAATTCTCTTCTTTTCATGACATTATTCTTTTATGATTCTAATATCGGTATTAATTTTCAATGTATCAACATCTTTAAAATAATCAATAATTATATTTCTAAGTTTATAATCTAAATCTGTTCTTTGAATTCCTTTTTTGAAAAACGCCATATTATCTCCACCATTTGCAAGATAATCACTAGTTACAACATAATAAATTTTATTGTTTTCAAGTTGTTTGCCTTGAATTGTAATGCTTTTAGCAGTATTTTCTTTAGTAATTGTAAATTTTAAACCCGATAATGGATGTGGTTTTTTTTCAGTAATTATGTAATTTATCAATTCTAAAATTTGTTCTCCTTTTAATGCTAAGACAGATACACTATTTTCAAAAGGCATTAGTTCAAATGCATTTCTTGCTGTAACAGAACCTATTGGAATTATTGATCTAATACCACCATGATTTAACAAACATATATTGATAGTTTTTTTCTCACGAGATTCAAAAATTGTATTGCTTTTTTCCAAAGTAATATCAGCAAGAAAACTACCAATATTAGTTTGCCATTCACCTTTAGATTTATCAAGTAAAATTGGAGAATAAGCTAAAATTGTACTTAAATCGTTGTCTATATGATCACGATATGGTTTTATATAATTCTCAATTTCAGACGATTCGGATTGAATGTTTGAAATTTCAATTTTTTTACCCTCAATTTTAGTAACATTATATTTTTGTTGTCCGCAAGAAACAACAATAAAAAATGTTAATAATAAAACAAAATGCTTTAAAACAACGTTATAGTTTTTTAGATTTACCATCTTATTTACAACAAGAATTAATTAAATTTGTAACCTAGTAAAAGTACTATGTTTTTAAATAAAATAAAGGATTTTTGGACAAAAAAAATTATTAAGAAAAGATTATCAACTGTAAAACATTTATCGTCAAATGATTCAATAAATACAATTGGATTGATAATAGACGAAAGTTATTTTAATAAAAAAGATGCTTTAATTAATGAATTGATTAAAAATGGAATTCAATTTCAAAATATTAAATTATTAGTTTTTAAAGATAAAATTAAAAAAAATGAAGTATTTGATTATGCATTTTTTAGTTATAAAGATTTAAGTTGGATTGCATCAATTAATAATCAAGATGTTAACGATTTTATTAGTCAAAAGTTTGATTTGTTAATTAATTATTATGATTTAGAGAAAGCACCTTTATTGGTAGCATCAAATTTATCAAAAGCTAGTTTTAAAGTTGGTTTTTCTAATGTTGATAAACGGCTAAATCAATTTATGATTGATACCAATGCTGAAAATTATATTATATTTATTGAAGAATTATTTAAATATTTAAAAATACTAAACAAACTATAAATATGCAATCATTAATTGGAACAGGAGTTGCATTAGTAACACCATTCAAAAAAGATTTTTCTGTTGATGTAGATGCTTTACGAAAAATTGTAAATTTTCAAATAGATAATGGCATTGATTACCTAGTAATTTTAGGCACAACTGGAGAGCCAGCAACTTTGTCTAAAGAAGAAAAAGAGTTGGTAATAAAAACCATTGTAGATACTAATAACAAGCGTTTGCCTTTGGTTTTAGGTGTTGGAAGTTTTAATACTGCTGAAATTATAAGTGAACTTAAAACTAGAGATTTTACAGATTTTGATGCAATATTATCAGTTTCTCCATATTATACTAAACCAACACAAGAAGGTATTTATCAACATTTCAAAAAAATAGCCGAAAATTCTCCTTTGCCAGTTGTTTTATATAATGTTCCAAGCCGAACAGGAAGTAATATGACGGCTGAAACAGTAATAAGATTGGCAAACGATTTTAAAAACATAGTAGCAATAAAAGAAGCAGCAGGAGACATTGTTCAAGCAATGAAATTAATTCAAAATAAGCCAGCAGAATTTCATGTTATTTCTGGCGATGATATGATAGCATTACCAATAGTTTTGGCTGGAGGAAGTGGCGTTATCTCTGTTATAGGAGAAGGTTTTCCTAAACAATTTTCAGATATGATTCGTCTAGGATTGAATAGAAAAACTGACGAAGCTTATAAACTTCATTATCAAATTGCCAATGCAATTGATATGATTTTCGAACAAGGAAATCCATCAGGAATAAAAGAAGTCCTAAAAACATTAGGATTTTCTGAAAACACAGTGCGATTACCGCTTGTGAATGTTGATGAAACCTTGGCGGTTAAGCTCAAGAATTTTACAAACAAAATGAACTAAAAAAAATATTTTATTGTAACCAATTATTAACTAATTTTGCAATTCGAAATTTTGGAATTTAAAACAAGTTCGAGAAGCTATATAATTCAAATGAAAAAAATAATTCTGATAATCATCTTGGCTGTTTTTATTACCTCATGTAATGAATATCAAAAGGCATTAAAATCTGATGATACTGCTGTAAAATTACAAGCAGGAACTAATTTATATGAAAAAGGTAAATATTTTAAAGCAATTACATTGTTCGAACAAATATCACCTGCATATAAAGGAAAGCCACAAGCCGAAAATTTATTTTATATGCACGCACAATCTTATTATAAAAATAAGCAATATAGTTTGTCTGCCTATCATTTTGAAAGCTTTGTTTCAAGTTATCCAAAAAGTCAAAATGTTGAAGAAGCAGCATTTTTATCAGCAAAAAGTTATTCAATGCTTTCACCTGTTTATAGTTTAGACCAAACAGATACAGATAAAGCTATTGAAAAACTGCAAATTTTTTTAGATACCTATCCAAATTCTAAATATTTTGCTGATGCCAACTTAATTGTAAAAGCAATGAAAGAAAAACTTGAAAAAAAATATTACGAAAATGCAAAGTTATTTAATTCAATTGCAGATCATAAAGCAGCCATAATTGCACTAGATAATTTTATTACAGATTTTCCTGGAACTCCATTTAAAGAAGATGCATTATATTATAAATTCGATTCTGCATATCAGTTAGCAATAAATAGCGTACAAGAAAAAATGGAAGCAAGATTGATAACTGCAAAAACATCTTACAGCAGTTTAATAAAGTTTAAAGAAGATACTAAGTATAAAGAAAAAGCTAACGATATGTTGGCTATAATTGATAAAGAATTACAACAATTTACCAAATAAAATGTCATGGATTTAAAAAAAACTAACGCACCGGTAAACACAATAACTTATAACAAAACAGTTATTGAGGAACCAACAGGAAATGTTTATGAAGCAATAACTATTATAGCAAAAAGAGCTAATCAAATCAATGCTGAAATCAAAAAAGAATTGATTGACAAGCTTGAAGAGTTTGCAACTTACAACGATAGTTTAGAAGAAGTTTTTGAAAATAAAGAACAAATTGAAGTTTCAAAATTCTATGAAAAATTGCCAAAACCACATGCTCTTGCAGTTCAAGAATGGTTGGATGAGAAAATTTACCATAGAAATTCAGATAAATAATTACTAAAATGTCAGTTTTAAGCGGAAAAAAAATAGTGCTAGGTGTTTCTGGCGGAATAGCCGCATATAAAACAGCCACTTTAGTTAGACTTTTCATAAAAGCAGGTGCACATGTCCAAGTGATAATGACACCTGCTTCTAAAGATTTTGTTACTCCGTTAACATTATCTACTCTTTCTAAAAATCCAGTTCACTCTACATTCTATAATGAAGAAGATGAAAATGCTCAATGGAACAATCATGTTGAACTTGGTTTATGGGCAGATTTAATGATAATTGCACCAGCTACAGCCAATACTTTATCTAAAATGGCTAATGGCAATTGTGATAATTTATTAATTGCAACCTATTTATCGGCTAAATGTCCTGTTTATTTTGCTCCAGCAATGGATTTGGATATGTATAAACATCAATCTACAATTGCTACTTTTACTATATTAAAACAATTTGGTAATATTATAATTCCTGCTGAAACTGGCGAACTAGCTAGCGGACTTTCAGGAGAAGGTAGAATGGCTGAACCAGAAAATATAATTACTTTTCTTGAAGCCGATTTAGAAAGCAAATTACCATTAAAAGGAAAAAAAATACTAATTACAGCTGGTCCAACATACGAAGCAATAGATCCTGTACGTTTTATAGGGAATCATTCTTCGGGAAAAATGGGTTTTGATATTGCAAATACCGCAGCCAATCTTGGTGCAGAAGTTATTTTAGTTTCTGGACCATCACATTGTACTGTAAAAAATAACGCAATTAATTTAATAAAAGTTGTTTCTGCCCATGAAATGTATGTTGCTTGTCATGAATATTTTAAAAATGTTGATGTTGCAATAGCTGCTGCTGCAGTGGCAGATTATAAACCTAAAAATGTTGCCAATCAAAAGATTAAAAAGAGTGAAGCAAGTTTATCTATCGAACTAGAAAAAACCAAAGATATACTAGCTTCACTTGGTGAAGAAAAGAAAAAACAGTTTTTAATTGGTTTTGCTTTAGAAACAGAAAATGAAATTGAAAATGCTAAATTGAAAATTCAGAAAAAAAACTTAGATTTGATAGTTTTAAATTCACTTCAAGATGAAGGTGCAGGATTTGGAAAGCCAACCAATAAAATTACATTTATAGATAGTAATTTCAATATTGAACCAATGGAATTGAAATCTAAAGAAGAAGTTGCAAACAATATAATTAACAAAGTAATTCAACATTTCTATGCGTAAATTTTTTTTAATATT
>JAYTPS010000106.1:0-9957 GCA_043747155.1 Flavobacterium sp.
AGGAATTAGAGGAATAATATCTTGTGTAATTTTAAAATATATCGAAGAACAACTTCAAAAATTAGACAATCCCAATGCAAAGTTGGGCGATTATTTCGATTTAATTGCAGGAAGTAGCACAGGCGGAATTCTTGCAGCCGTATTATTATTTCCTGACAAAACTAAAAAAGCAAAATTTTCAGTTCAAGAAGCATTAGATTTATACGCTAAGCGTGGTGAAGACATATTTGATGTCCCTTTTTGGGAAAAAATAATTAATCCGTTTGGGCTTTTTAATGAAAAAATTTCAGACGCAATGCTAGAACAACAATTGTTTGAAGTTTTTGGAAACCTTGAACTTAAAGATTTTATAAAACCATCATTAATTACTTCTTATGACGTTTCGCTACGCAGAGCAAAATTTTTTACAAGCCACGATGCCAGTGATTTACTCGAAAATTTTTATGTAAAAGACATTTGCAGAGCAACATCGGCAGCACCAACTTACTTTGAACCAGCACAAATTAAATCGCTTTACGGACAAGAATTTACCTTAATTGATGGCGGAGTTTATGCCAACAATCCAACTTTGTGTGCCTATGCAGAAGCACGAAAAATAGAATTTTCAAAAATATTAAATGATATTGAAAAACCAGACAAACCGTCTATAAAAGATATGATTATAATTTCTGTAGGAACAGGAACGGTTTTAAAAGAATATCATTTTGAAGAACTAGAAAACGCAGGCAAACTAAAATGGATTACACCTTTAATTGATATATTACTTTCGTCAAATGTTGAAACTGTTGATTATCATTTGCGAAAAATGTATGAAACATTAAGTCTTAGAAATTGTAAAAATTATCATCGATTAATGCCATCTCTACAAAATGCTTCTCCCGAAATGGACGACACATCTCCAAAAAATATAGCCGAACTTTTGCAAGCAGGTTTTTCATTTGTTAACCAAAACAAAGAGCAATTGGCAGATATTGCAAAGAAATTAATTAGAAATAAGTAACCAATTTAAATCTATTTAATTTTATGCTCTACTAAGTTCGTTTTTTTTTGATATTAATCCTTAAATAATTTGTTAATCATTAGCATAATTATATATTTGCACGTTTCAAAAAACGTGTAGAGCGGTATTTTTTATGATTTTTATTGAAAATCAATAAATTATCCTGTGTTTACAGCGTTTTTAAAATTCCAATAAACAAAAATTAATTAATTTTTAGTAATAATGCAGAATAAAGGACTTATTAAATTTTTCGCAATTCTATTTGCACTGGTAAGTATTTACCAACTTTCTTTCACCTTTGTTTCTAACAAGGTACAAAATGATGCTAAAACTTTTGCTGGTGGAAACCAAGATAAAGAAGTAAAGTATTTAGATTCAATTAGTAAAGAAAAAGTTTTTAGTTTAGGAATTACCGATTACACTTTTGAGGAAGTAAGAAGTAAGCAAATTAATAAAGGACTTGACCTTGAAGGAGGAATTAACGTAATTCTTCAAATATCGGTAAAAGATGTTTTAATTGGCCTTTCTAACGATTCGAAAAATCCAATATTTAATAAAGCTTTGGAAGATGCTAAATTAAATCAAAGAGGAAATCAAAGTTATCTTGATGCTTTTTTTGATGCATTTGATGCCATAAAAGGTTCAACTAAATTAGCTTCACCTGATATTTTTGCCAATAGAAATTTTAACGATAAAGAAATAGATTATAGATCAACTGACGATCAAGTTAAAAAAGTATTGACTAAAAAAGTTGAAGAGTCAGTAGAAAGTGCATTTGGAGTGCTTAGAAGTCGTATTGATAAATTTGGAGTAACGCAACCCAATATTGCTAAACTTGGACAAACAGGTAGAATTTTAGTTGAACTTCCAGGTGCAAAAGATGTTGATCGTATTAAAAAGTTATTGTCAAGCAAAGCCGAATTAGAATTTTGGGAAACTTATAAAATTGAAGAAATTGGTCAGTTTTTAATGTCGGCTAACGAAGCTTTAAAAATTACAGAAAAAAATGTAGCTGAAAAAGAAGTTAAAACTATCAAGAAAGATACGTTAGATAAATTACTTACAGATGCTGATGCAAAAGATTCTACAGTTGCCAAAAAAGGAGATAATCCTTTATTAGATAAATTCGAGTCTCAAGGTGGCGGACCAATACTTGGTGTTGTTTCGGCTAAAAATAAAGATATAGTTGATGCTTATTTAAAAAGAGCCGATATAGTTTCATTGCTTCCAGCAGACAAACGTTATGTTAAATTCGTTTGGGGAAAACCAGTTGAAGTTACTGACGAAAAAACTAAAAAAGTTTCAGAGACTTATGAATTGTATGCTTTAAAAAGCAAAAGAGATGGAAAAGCACCTTTAAGTGGTGGGGTTATTACAGATGCTAGAGATACATTTGACCAAATGGGAAAACCAGCTGTTTCTATGAAAATGGATGGTCAAGGAGCAAAAGAATGGGAGAAATTAACCGATAATGCGTTTAAAACCAAAGGTTATATTGCAATTGCACTTGATGATGTAGTATATTCTGCTCCAGGTGTTTCTACAGGTCCAATTACTGGAGGAAGTTCAGAGATTTCAGGAAATTTTGATGTTACTGAAACTAAAGATTTAGCAAATGTATTAAGAGCTGGTAAATTACCTGCTGCTGCAGAAATTGTTCAGTCGGAAGTTGTTGGTCCATCTTTAGGTCAAAAAGCAATTGATGCCGGTACAACATCATCAATTGTAGGTTTCCTATTAGTATGTTTATGGATGGTTTTTTATTACGGTAAAGCTGGTTGGTATGCCAATGTTGCGTTGCTTGTTAACTTATTATTTTTATTCGGAATTTTAGCAAGTTTAGGCGCCGTTTTAACGTTACCAGGAATTGCAGGAATTGTTTTAACATTGGGTACAGCAGTTGATGCAAACATCATTATATATGAACGAGCCAAGGAAGAACTTCGAGAAGGAAAAACACTTGGCGACGCTGTTCAAACCGCTTATGGTTGGAAAGGTGCAATGCGATCTATAATTGATGCCAATGTTACTCACGTTTTAACTGGTGCAATTTTATTTATATTCGGTACTGGACCAATTCAAGGATTTGCAACAACTTTATTAATAGGTATTTTTACCTCTTTATTTACTTCAATTTTTATTGCTAGAATGTTTATTGATAGAGATATTGCTAAAAATAATTTGTTAACATTTTCTACTTCAATTACCAAAAATTGGTTCACAGGTTTTCATATAGACTTTATCGGTATGAAAAAATGGTCATACATGATTTCATCTTTAGTTATTATTGTAAGTTGTGTTTCGTTTTATTTTAATGGTTTAGACGAAGGTGTTGATTTTGTTGGAGGAAGAACTTTTCAAATAAAATTCGAAAAACCAGTTGAATCTTCTAAAGTTTCAGAAGAACTTTCTACTATTTTTGGAACTACAGTTGAAGCTAAAGTATTTGGAGATTCTGATCAATTAAAAATTACAACTAAATATAAAATTAAAGAAGAAAATACTGATGTTGATACAGAAGTTAATAAAAAACTCCATGAAGGTTTAGCCAAATATTATAACAATATTTCATATGATAAATTTGTAAATTTATATGAAGGAAAAAAATATGGTGTTTTGCAATCCTCTAAAGTTGGAGCAGCAATTTCTAACGATATAAAAACTAACTCTTTTTGGGCAGTTCTAGGAGCAATGTTAGTTGTTGGTTTGTATTTAGTAATATCATTTCGTAAATGGCAGTATTCACTTGGTGCACTTGCAGCGGTTATTCACGATGTTATTTTTGTCTTAGGAACATATTCATTATTATACAAATACATGCCGTTTCATATGGAAATGGATCAGCACTTTATTGCTGCAATTTTAACAGTAATTGGATATTCTATGAATGATACCGTTATTGTATTTGATAGAATTAGAGAATTTCTTGGAGGTAATAGAAAAGGAAACTTTAAAGAAATTGTAAACGCATCTATTAATACTACATTGTCAAGAACATTGAATACTTCACTAACTATGATATTAGTATTATTGATTATGTTTATTTTTGGCGGAGAATCTATTAGAGGATTTATATTTGCAATGCTAATTGGTATAGTTATTGGAACTTACTCTTCGTTATTTATTGCAACTCCAGTATTAGTTGATACAATGAAAGATGTTGATATTTCTGAAATTGAAAAGCGTCATGCTGAGGCAAATTAATTAAAAGCAAAATATTTTTATAAAAGCCATACAGAAATGTGTGGCTTTTTATTTTTTATAAATGTGAATATACTTGATTCTATTCAATATTAATATTATATAGTAGTTTCGGTTATAATGCCTAGTGTATAATAAATTTATAACATTTTCTATTATAACTATTTTACACAAACTGAATTTATATTCTCCCAAATTTTTCTAGTTTAAAAATTCTTATTTTATGTATTAATTAAATTTTTACAATAAATAAAATTAAGATTTGAATTTTTTTTTTAAAGATGTAGCAAAGATTTTTTTTTTTCAGAAATTAATTAATAATTTGATGGAATTGTTTTGCAAATTGATTTGTCAAATTTTAAATTCTGAACATAATAAACAAAAAAAAGAGGCAATGTTTTTTGCCTCTTAATTTCTATAAAATATTAAATATTAAAATAATTTATTAGTATCATAATCGTTTTTATTCATGTTTTCAGGTAATGGTTCTTGTGCAATAAAAATAAATACTAAACCAACCAGCATGAAAGGAATACTTAACCATTGCCCGGTGGAGAACATTCCCAGAAAACTTTCAATACCACCTTGACTCTCTTTATTAAATTCAATTACAAATCGAACTGTCCAAAGTAATAAAAGGAAAATTCCAAAAAGTAAACCATGTTTTAATTTATAATCGGTCTTCCAATATAAAAACATTAAAATTAAAAATACAAAAATGTAGCAAACAGCTTCATACAATTGAGCTGGATGTTTTACAGGAACTTGTTGTAAATACTCAGCAAATTTTGGATTATTTACTAAAGCATCATAAGCAGCATTAACATCTTTAATGCCAGTAATATTAGTTGCATCAGCTGAACTAAATTTATCCCTCAAGAAACGTATTCCATATTCTGAATCGGTTATTTTACCAACAATTTCTGAGTTAAAAAAGTTTCCTAGTCTAACAAATACTGCACCACAGGCAACAGGTATAACAACTCTGTCAAGCATCCAAAGCATTGGTTTATCAATAATTTTTTTACTATAATAATACATTGTAATTATTATAGAAATTGCTGCACCATGACTTGCCAATCCTTGAAAGCCAGTAAAATGCAATTCGGGTTCAAATTTAAATGGCAATAAAATCTCAAGAGGATTGTTTCTAAAATATTCCCAATCATAAAAAAACACGTGTCCCAATCTTGCTCCAATAAGAGTTGCAAGAACAGTCCATACAAATAATACATCTAGCTTATTTAGGGTTATTTTTTCTTTTATAAATATATGTTTCATTATGTACCAACCTAAAGCAAAGGCAATAACAAACATTAAACTGTAAAATCGAATTGTTATTGGACCAATATCAATTCCTTCCGATGGATTCCAAATCATACTTTTTTATTTTTTTTTCTAAATATTTATTTCAAAAATAGTATTAATTAAACAATAAATACTGCATTGTAAATTATTTATAACAACAATTTTTTTCGGGTACAGGATCATAACCAGTTTTTCCCCAAGGATTGCATTTTAAAATTCGTTTTGTACCCAAGTAAAAGCCATAAAAAAAACCATGAATTTTTAATGCATCAATGAAATATGCTGAACATGTTGGCTCAAATCTGCAATTAGAAGGTAAAAAAGGAGAAATACCTTGTTGATAAAATCGAATTAATATAATAAAAGGAAAAATTATAATTCTTTTTAACATGTTAAATGATTTTATTAATTTTAATTAATGTTGAAAGAAGTTGATTCTTTACCATCTTTAAGCTGAATTCCAAGTACTAAAAGTTTATCACGAATTTCATCAGACAATGCCCAATTTTTATTAGCCCTTGCTTGTTCTCTCATTTCAATTAGCATTGAAATTACGCCATCTAATTTATCAGAACTATTGCTCAAACTTTTTTCATTTTTTATACCTAGAACAGTAAATGTAAATGTTTCTAAAGTATTTTTTAATACGTCAAAATCATCCTGAGTTATAGATTCTCTCTTATCATTTAAAATATTTACAAATCGAATTCCTTCAAATAAATTTGCAATTAAAATTGGGGTATTAAAATCGTCATTCATGGCATCAAAACAACTTTTCTGCCATGATAAAATGTCTAGAGTAGAAGTAGTACTAGTTTCAATTTCAGCCAGTAATTCTATTCCTTCCATAAGTCTATTAAAACCTTTTTCGGCAGCAATTATTGCATCATCAGAAAAATCTAAAACACTTCTATAATGAGCTTGAAGCATAAAAAAACGTGCTACATTTGGAGCAAAACCTTTAGATAAAAATGGACTTTCACCACTAAAAATTTCGCTAGGAAGAATGTTGTTTCCTGTTGATTTTGACATCTTCTTTCCGTTCAATGTAAGCATATTAGCATGCATCCAAAAATTTACAGGACTATGACCAGTACACGCTTCATTTTGAGCAATTTCGCACTCATGATGTGGAAACTTTAAATCCATACCACCACCATGAATGTCAAATGTTTCGCCTAAATATTTAGTACTCATTGCAGTGCATTCTAAATGCCAACCTGGAAAACCAATTCCCCAAGGCGAAGGCCAACGCATTATATGTTCTGGTTCAGCTTTTTTCCAAAGAGCAAAATCTTGCGAATTTTTTTTATCACTTTGACCATCAGTATCTCTTGTGTTGGCAAGCATATCTTCAATATTTCTGCCGCTTAATTGTCCGTAATTATGAGTTTCATTAAATTTCACAACGTCAAAATATACACTTCCATTGGCTTCATATCCAAATCCTTTTTCTAAAATCTGCTTAACAATTTCAATTTGCTCAATAATATGTCCTGTTGCAGTAGGTTCAATACTTGGTGGAAGAAAATTAAATTTATCTAGAATAATGTGAAAATCAACAGTATACCTTTGCACAATTTCCATTGGTTCAAGCATTTCTAAACGTGCTTTTTTAGCAATTTTATCTTCTCCATCATCAACATCATCAACAATATGTCCAACATCGGTAATGTTTCTAACATATCTAGTTTTGTATCCAAGATGTAATAAATACCTAAAAATCACGTCAAAACTCATAAAAGTTCTTACATTTCCCAAATGCACATTGCTGTAAACAGTTGGTCCGCATACGTACATGCCCACATTTCCTTCGTGCACAGGTCTAAAAATTTCCTTCTCTCCACTTAGAGAATTATAAATTTTAAGCGTTTGATTTTTATATAACGACATAATTATTTTTTTAATGCACTCTTTTTTATTTGAAGCTAATCCAGCTTTCCATTCCAATCTTACTTGTAAAAATCTTTTTTCTATGGTTTAAAAAGAGCTTCTTGCAGTCGCTTTTTTAAACCAAGAAAAAATAGAATTTTCCTTCACAAGGATTTCC
This sequence comes from Flavobacterium sp., assembly GCA_043747155.1. Classification (GTDB taxonomy): domain Bacteria; phylum Bacteroidota; class Bacteroidia; order Flavobacteriales; family Flavobacteriaceae; genus Flavobacterium. Next base: position 7,560 of record JAYTPS010000106.1, read on the forward strand.
ATTACAATCTGGGCTAAAAAACGAAAAATATATAGTTACCTTTTTTTAAGCTACCAAATTCCAACTTTAGAACGAAGTTTCCAGTTTTATATAATCAAGAAACTCTCTTCTAGTATTTTCATCTTTAAATTTTCCTCCAAATTCAGAGGTTACTGTGCTGCTTTCAATATCTTTAATTCCTCTTGAGTTTACACACAAATGTTTTGCATCAATTATACACGCTACATCATAGGTTTTTAAAACTTTTTGCAATTCTCTTACAATTTGAATAGTCAAACGCTCTTGAACTTGAGGTCTTTTAGCATAATAATCAACAATTCTATTCATTTTAGATAATCCAACAACAGTTCCGTTAGAAATATAGGCCACGTGTGCACGACCAACAATAGGTAATAAATGATGTTCACATGTTGAATATACTACAATATTTTTCTCAACAAGCATTTCATTATACTTATATTTATTTTCAAATGTTGAAGAATTTGGTTTTTTATTTGGGTTTAATCCTCCAAAAATTTCTTTTACAAACATTTTAGCAACTCTATTTGGAGTTCCTTTTAAACTATCGTCTGTTAAGTCCATTCCAAGAGTGTTCAATATGCTTTCAACATCTTTTCTTATAAGTTCAATTTTTTGATCATCAGATATGTCAAATGCATCATTTTTCATAGGGTTTTCTGAGCTTGAAGCTATATGATTATTACCAATTTCATCGGATAATTCTTCCTTATTATTCATTTCAATTTTTTAGTTTATATACTATGTTAACTCTTTAGCAAAGGTAAATATAAATACTTTACATATTTACTCAAGTAATTGAGTTTTAAAAATATTTTTTTTAAGATATTTTTACATAAAAAATATGTATATTTCGCAGTTAAAATTATTGCATAATGAAAAAAATATACTTATTTCTGTCTTTATTTTTATTAAATTCTATATTTTCACTTGTTTACTCACAAGGTGCTAGTTGTTCATCTACCGAACCATTTTGTGCTGGTGGCGCAGGATTAACTTTCCAAAACTCTACAGGAACAACAACTGAAGGAGGAATTAATTATGAATGTTTAGGATCTCAACCCAATCCAGCATGGTTTTTTATGCAAATTGGAATTGCTGGAAATATAAATTTTCAAATAAATCAAGCAACAAATGCTGGTGGACCTATAGATGTTGATTATATTTTATGGGGACCATTTCCTGGACCTATTGATATAAGTAATCCATTTCCTTATTGTGGTTCAACTTTTTTAAATCCTGCTACTAGTGTTAGTTGTAGTTTCTCAGCTGCTGCAGTTGAAAATTTTGTAATTTCAAATGCTGTTGTAGGTGATATTTATGTTGTTTTGTTGACAAATTATAGCGGTCAAGCAGGGAATATTACAGTAACTCAAACGAATCTTGGAGGTACTGGAGCTGGAGCTACTGATTGCAATATTATTTGTCCTTTATCACTTGGGCCAGATGTCGAAGTTTGTCCAAATACAGCTACAACATTAACTGCAACTATTGCTGGTGCTACTTCTTATGTTTGGACTTCAACAGCCGCGGGCTTTACAAATCCAGGTAGTGTTCAAAGCATTACAGTTACTCAGCCAGGAACTTATACAGTTGTTGTAAATAAACCAGGATGTGTTACTAATGCAACTGATAGTGCTACAATTACAGTTCCTACAACACCTGCAACGGCTGCTCCTAATAATTTAGTGCGTTGTAATACTGATCCCTGTTTTAATTTAACACAAAATACTCCTACTATACTTAATGGATTGACTGGTTATACAATTTCTTATCATCCTACCTTAGCTGCAGCTCAAGATGGAACTAGCGGTGTTTTATTACCATCACCTTCTTGTTATCCTGGAACTAATGGACAAGTTGTTTATGTTAGCATTGAGGACAATACTTCTTCATGTATTACAACAACATCTTTTACTTTAACAATAAATAATTGTTCATGTGACACTATAACTACCGACAATGGCAATCAGTCTTTATGTAATACTACCGGTGCAAATCCAACACCTTTTACAGTAACAACAACTGCAACCGTTTCAAATTCGATTTCATATGTATATTTTAATACACCTCAAACAGGATCTAATATGTATACTGGAGGAATTCCATTGGGAACCGCGACACCTGTTGCTGGTTCTGCTACTTACGATGCTCCAGTTTTAGGTACTGGTTCTTTACCCAACGCTTTAGGAACTTATTATGTTTATGCTATTTTAAATCCAACTCCAACTTTATCAACATGTAGAGATTTTCAAGAAATTATTGTTAATGTAATTTCTCAACCAACCACACCAAATCCAGCCGACGTAACAGTTTGCGACAGTTACATTTTACCAACATTGCCAGCAGGAAGCACTTATCAATCAGCAAGTGGTGGAAC
>JAYTPS010000107.1:0-2667 GCA_043747155.1 Flavobacterium sp.
TTGCAAATATAGTTATAATTGTATTTTTTTACTTTTAGATTCTAAAATCATGTAAAATTGAAATCCAAATAATATTGTTGCCAATACAATATGAATAGTTTGAGTTCCAAAAGGAAAATTAAACCAATACATTGAAACTCCAGAAATAATTTCAAGTAGTATCAATAAAAGAACCCAATTCATTTTATTAAAACCTAAATTGAGTTTTCTATTTCTTAAAAATAAGTATAAATTGGTTAAGAAAACTGCAATAGAAAAACTACGATGAATATAAAATGAAACACTTGGATTTTGTAGCCACAAAATTTTGGGTAATCCAGTTTCTGAAATAGTATCAACATATTCTCGAACTGTAGTTCCCAAAATTATTTGAATGATGGTAAATATTAATGCAAAAATTAATATTAAATTAAATTTATTATCATAAACCATTATTTTTTTAATCTTTCTAGCAGAATAAATTAGAATTAACTGAAATGCTACAATTAATAATGCAACCAGCATGTGGATTGTAATCTTGAATGGATTTAATACAGAATCAACTACAGTTTTTCCTAACCAAGCTTGAAAACCCATTAAAACACAAATTAAAAAAGCTAGAATTAGAAGTTTTTTATTTTCTTTCCAAAACCAAAAAGAGATAACAAATGTTATAAAACAAGCTATTCCGGCAAGTGCTCCAAATAGTCTATTTATATATTCAACCCAAGTATGAAACGGATTGAAAACTGCATAATCATGTTTTGTATATTTCTCCCAATTAATAATTTCGAAGTTTTTGGATGCAATAAAATCTTTTTTTGCTACAAGTAAAATTTTATCTTTAATTATTACTTGTCCTTCTTTATACTCTTTTCCAGTTGTAAAAAATAATTCTTTTTCTTGTGTTGGCGGAATATAGTATCCAAAACATTTTGGCCAATCGGGACAACCCATTCCAGAGCCAGTCATTCTAACTAAAGCTCCTGCAATTATTACTAAATAGACCAAAACTAAAGATGTTTTTGCTGATTTTGTAAAGTATTTTTTCATTTTTAAACGTCTAATCCTTTTTATTTTCTGTAAAATTAAGTATAAAATATAGATATAAAGAATAACATTTGTTAATGATTTATTTATTTTCTTGTCAAGTTGTCAAATAAAATTTATATTTGTTGTAACAAAAGTTTAGAGCTATGAAAACAATGACAGTAGGCGAATTTAAAACTCATTTTTCTGAGGTAATTGAACAAGTTAAAAAAGGTGAAGAAATTGCAGTTACTTATGGTAAGAAAAAAGAAATTATAGGTTATTTCAAACCACAAATTAAAATTGAAAAGCGTCCATTAGGTCCATTAAAACATTTAGAATATTATATGGCTGATGATTTTTTAGAAACTTCTGAAGAAGATTTTCCTATTTCAGATTTACCTTTATGAAAAGTTATTTAATTGATACACACATTTTAATTTGGTACCTTTTTGAGCCATCAAAACTTTCAAAAGACGTTTGTAATATACTTGAAAATGAAATCAATATTTATGTTAGTTTAGCAAATTTATGGGAAATTTCAATAAAATATGGTTTAGGAAAATTAGATTTAAATACATTACTACCAGAGAATTTACCAGAAATATGTTTAAAATATAATTTTAAAATTTTACCATTGTCAATTGATGAGGTATCGTCATATCATCAACTTAAATCATTTCATCATAAAGATACTTTTGATAGAATTTTAATTTGGCAAGCTATAAAAAACAATTTTACTTTAATTTCTAATGATGTAAATATGAGTCCATACACATCTGACGGTTTGCAATTATTATGGTAATTATTGCTAAATTTTCAATCCCATTTTTTCTGCACGTTCCATAACTAAATCATAAGCTGCTTGATACTCATTAGGAATTTTTCCATCAAGAATTGCTTCTTTTACAGCTTCTTTTAAAACTCCTATTTCTCTTGATGGTTTTAAATTAAATAATTCCATAATTTGTTCTCCGGTAATTGGAGGTTGAAAATTTCTAACATGATCGCGTTCTTCAACTTCAATAATTTTCTTGCGAACAATATCAAAATTATCATGGTATTTTTTAAATTTTTTAGGATTTTTAGTAGTAATATCGGCTTCGCAAAGTGTCATTAAATTATCAACATCTTCTCCTGCATCAAAAATCAATCTTCGAACAGCCGAATCAGTAACAACATCTTCTGCCAAAATTATTGGTCTAGAACTCATTGTAACCATTTTTTGCACAAATTTCATTTTGTTATTCAATGGCATGCGCAAACGTTCAAAGATTTTTTTTGCCATTTTTCCGCCAAGAAATTCGTGTCCGTGAAATGTCCAACCTTGTTTATTATTGAATTTTTTGGTTGGTGCTTTTCCAATGTCGTGCAATAATGCTGACCATCGCAACCAAACATCATCGGTTGTCGGACAAATGTTATCAACAACTTCTAGAGTATGATAAAAATTATTTTTATGTATATGACCTTCAATTTCTTCAACATTATTTAAAGCAGTTAATTCTGGTAAAATAATATCTAAAAGTCCAGTTTTGTATAAAAGTAAAAATCCAACAGAAGGTTTTTCGGTTAATAAAATTTTATTCAATTCTTCTACAATTCGTTCTCCAGAAATTATTTTAATTCGGTGAGCATTTTTTGTAATTGAGTTTAATG
>JAYTPS010000108.1:0-3914 GCA_043747155.1 Flavobacterium sp.
TTCTGATGGAGAACGCAAATTCATCATGCATGGACCGGAAGAAGTTGACCTGGTGCATAGCGGACTTGAAGAAACTATGATCTCGGCTACCAGGGAGATTCCACTTCTCGCCTATTGTATTAATTTCATTGCCATTTTCTTTAGAAATATACCACTCATCTTTTGGTAATTCTTTTTTATCATCTCCATAAAGCGAAATTAATACCACTTCATTTTTAATAATAGATAGCACTCTTTCATCAGACCAAACATTATTTTCCATTAAACGACAATTAACACATTGTTTTCCGGTAAAATCTATTAAAATTGGCTTATTTACTTTTTTTGCATACGCTAAACCAATTTTATAATCTTCAAATGACGCTATGTTATGAACAGTATAAACTGCTCCTATTGGTAAGGAATTTTCATTTGTACTAGCGTTTTTATTTCCAAAACCTTGCGGACTTTCGCTATAGGTTGTTGGTGGTGGAAATGCTGAAATTAATTTTAAAGGTGCACCCCAAAGTCCAGGAATTAAATAAACAGTAAATGTTAATGAAAGTAATCCTAAAGCCAATCTTCCAACAGAAATATGAGTTAAAGCACTATCGTGTGGCAAAGTTATTTTCCCAAATAAATAAAGTGTTAATGCTCCAAAAATTGCAATCCAAAAAGCAATAAAAACTTCACGCTCAAGCCAATGCAAATCCATCCCAATATCAGCATTAGATAAAAATTTAAATGCCAATGCAAGTTCAATAAATCCAAATACAACTTTAACTGTATTTAACCAACCGCCAGATTTTGGCAAATTTCCTAATAAACTTGGTGCTAAAGCAAAAAACATAAATGGTAAAGCCAATCCTAAGCCAAAACCCAACATTGCCATGGATAAAATTGTGGCTCCACCATCAGAATTTAAAGAAGTTCCAAATACAAAACCTAGTGCTGGACCAATGCAAGAAAAAGAAACTATTATCAATGTTAAAGCCATGAAAAATATGCCCAATAACCCACCTGAATTTGATGCATTATCAACCTTGTTTGACAATTTACTTGGCATTGTAATTTCGAAAGCTCCAAAAAATGATATTGCAAATGTTACAAAAACTATAAAGAAAAAGACATTTAAATAAACGTTTGTTGAAATCTCTGAAAATATATCTCGATTTACACCTTCTAACAAATGAAATGGTAATGTGAAAAATAAACAAATTAAAACAATACATAATCCATAAAACAATGCATTAAATTTACCTTTGGTTTTATTGCCAGATTGCTTTAAAAAAAAACTTACTGTCATTGGTATCATCGGAAAAACACATGGTGTAAAAGTTGCAACTAATCCTCCTAAAAATGATAATATAAAAATTTTCCAAAATCCTTTATTCTCTTTTTCAGGTTTGTTAGAAATTGAACTATCTTGATTTATTGTGGTTTCAGTTTTTGAAGTATCTACTGTTGTTGAAAAATTATTTTCTTTTTTTTTTACTGTATCTAATTCTTTTACAGCGATACTTGAAATTGCAGGAATTTCAAAAATAAAATCTTTATTATCATTAATACAAGCTTCTTTACAAACTTGATATTCAAAATTTAATCTAATTTGAGAAACTTTAGGATTTAATATTTTTACTTTTTGTGATACTGTAACATTCTTTTCAAAAAAATATTCGTCTACTTCAAAAACTTCACTGTATTCTTTCTTATAAGGACTTTCGGTAGCTTTTCCCAACAATTGATAATTACCATTACTCTCTTTAAAAGTTAATACAATAGGAAGAGAACCACCATCAGGAGTGAACTGAGAATAAACATGCCACCCATTTTCGATAGTTCCGTATACAATTAAATTATATTCAGTATCTGAAATTTTTTCAGTTTTAGTAGACCATTTAACTGGATTTAATACTTGAGAATTTGCTGTATTTATCGCAAAAAAAGAAAGTAATATATATATAAATTTTTTCATTTATAAAAATGTTATTTTTAAAATTTTAGTTGTTGTATTTGTTACTTTAAACCGATCATCTAACCTTTTATTTATAATCCAAACAATCTCATTATTAGAACATAAAAGCCATACATTCGATTTATCAATTAAGGATAGTTTTTCGTCTTTAAAAAATTTACTTAGCTTTTTTTTGCCTTTCATTCCATAAGGATAAAAATAATCTGCTTCTTGCCATTTTCTAATAGTTAAGGGAAATTGCAGTTTATTATCATCAACAAATATAGTACTTGAATTTGTTTTTAAAATGTCATCTGCATTACAAATAGAAAGATTTAAGGGAATTTTAACTTCTAACTGATTTTTTTCTATTGAATATTCCGCTTCATCATTTACGTTTTCATTAGTATAAAGGATTAAAAAATCTCTATCTTTTAATAAAATATAGTTTTTAGAAAATACTTTTTTACCAGATTGAGCATTTACTAATTCATAAATATCTTGCCAAGCAGTAAATTCAAAATCTTTTAACCATTGATACAAATAGGCAGAATAATTGGATAATTGAAGTAATTTAATTAAATTAAAATGCACTGTTCCATCTTCTTTTTCTGTAACCACTTCTTTAAAAATAATATATTCACCATCAGTTACAATAGATTGAGCATCAACTAAATGTTCTTGTGTTTTTTTAAAAGAATCAAGAAATTTAGGATTGATTTCTTTTAATATTGGAACTATGCTGTGTCTAATTTTATTTCGTAAATAGTTGTCTGACGTATTGGTCGAATCTTCACGCCATTTAATACTATTTTCTTTGGCATAGTTTTCAATTTCATCTCTTGAAAAAGGCAATAATGGTCGAATAATTTTATCATTTTGAAATGGAATTCCAGTTAATCCATCTAAACCAGTGCCACGAGAAAGATTGATTAAAAAAGTTTCTAAATTATCATCAAGATGATGTGCAGTAAGCACAAAATCAAAATTTCTATTTTCTAGTTGCTCATTAAACCAAGCATAACGTAATTCTCGTGCAGCAACTTGAATAGACATTTTATTTTCTTTTGCAAATAGCAATGTATCAAAAGTTTGACTATAAAAGGGAATTATATTTTTTTTACAAAATGTTTTTACAAATTCTTCATCGCCATCACTTTCTAAATCTCTTAAAGAAAAATTACAATGTAAAACAGTAATTTTATAATTTAATTTATAAAATAATTCTAATAAAATCATACTATCAATACCGCCACTTACTGCCAAAAACAAGTTATTATCCTTTAGAAAAGAAAAATTATTTTCAAGATGTTGTTCTAAGTTTTTTAGCATTTTCAAAAGTAATTATTTTATATCGTACCATGATAAAACTTTTGCAAAAGTTCTATTTTGAGTTTGCAAACCAGAATAAATTAATGTTTTAGTTCCAATTTCATCTTTAGCTAATTTATCAAAATATTCTAATTCTTTAAACAAATTGGGAGCAATAGTTGAAGTAGATTTAATTTCAAATACATCTAAAAAATCATCTTCTTGCGACAATAAATCAATCTCTCTACCATCAGAATTGCGCCAAAACCAAAACTCTTTCATTAAATTTTGATGATAATTTTGCTTAACCAATTCCATAACTATCATATTTTCAAACAAATGACCTTTATAGGTATTGAATTTAATTTGTTTTTCATCTTTAATTTTTAATAAATGACATAGTAATCCTGTATCATAAAAATACAATTTAGAGCTTTTAATAACACGTTTATCAAAATTTTTATGATACGGATGCAACAGATAAATTATATAACTACTCTCTAATAAAGACAACCATGATTTTGCTGTTGGTTGCGTTATATTACAATCGTTGGCTAGCGAACTTAAATTTATCAAACTTCCTGCTCTTGCAGCGCATAAACTTAAAAAAGTTCTAAAAGTGCGCATGTCTCTAATATTAACTAACTCTGCAATATCTCTTTCTACATAC
>JAYTPS010000109.1:0-2620 GCA_043747155.1 Flavobacterium sp.
TGTTTGATGCAAATTTTGAAAAAGAGTTGTAAAAAAAGTGATTTTTAGCTGAAAATCACTTTTTTAAAAAGCACATATACTGCTTTTTACTTGTTCCCTTTTTCAAAATCGGCAATAAATTGAGCCAAACCAATATCGGTTAACGGATGTTTTAATAATCCAAGAATTGCAGATAATGGTCCAGTCATAACATCGGCACCAATTTTAGCACAGTTTACAATGTGCATTGTATGTCGAACAGAAGCTGCAAGAATTTGAGTTTCATATCCATAATTATCATAAATTTCTCTAATTTCTTGAACCAAGTTTAATCCATCAGTTGAAACATCATCTAAACGACCAATAAATGGAGATACGAATGTTGCACCGGCTTTAGCAGCCAACAAAGCTTGACCAGCAGAAAATACTAAGGTAACATTAGTTTTAACTCCTTTGTCAGAAAAATATTTGCATGCTTTTATTCCTTCTTTTGTCATTGGTAATTTTACCACAATTTGATCATGTAAATCTGCTAATTCTTCACCTTCTTTTATCATTCCTTCATAATCAACGGCATTTACTTCGGCACTTACTTCTCCATCAGTAATAGTACAAATGTCAACATAGTGTTTTAAAATATTGTTTTTTCCTGTAATTCCTTCTTTAGCCATCAACGAAGGATTGGTTGTAACTCCATCAAGAACTCCAAGTGCTTGAGCTTCTTTAATGTCGTTTAAATTGGCGGTGTCAATAAAAAATTTCATACTATATAATTAAGTTGTGTTTATTTTAATGCAAAATTACGAATTCCTTTTCAAAAATCAATTGAAATTTCAAAATTCAATGTCAATGTTAGCTTAAAAAATAATACTAATTTTGATAGTGACATTACAATTGATATTGCTATAGTTTATAATGATTCATTAGCATTTTTTCATACATTTTATCAGGCAAAATTCTTTTTAAAAGTATTGAAAATTTTTGCATAAAGCCACCAATTTTATAATGAATTTTAGGGTTTGGAATTTGAATTATTTTGTAAACAGCTTCTGCCATTTCGTTTGGATTATTTCCAGAATCTACATGATTGTCAATTGTTTTCAATATGTTTCCATAAGGAATTTCATAAGCCGAACCTTTAATTAATGGTGCATGAAATCTACCAGCAGCAATATTGGTTGCAAAATCTCCTGGTGCAACATTGGTTATATTTATTCCAAATGATTTAACTTCCATATTCATCGCTTCAGTAATCAATTCTAGTGCGCCTTTCGATGCTGAATATATTCCACGATAAGGTAATCCCATATAACCAGCAATAGAAGTAATATTAATTATTAAACCTGATTTTTGCAAACGCATTTGAGGCAAAACGGTTTTCATAACTTCAATTGGTCCAAAAAGATTAGTCTCGAAGTTATTTTTAATTTCTTGAGTCGGAATTTCTTCAATTGGACCAGTAATTCCAACTCCAGCATTGTTTATTACTACATCTACTCTACCCGATTTTAGAATTACTTCGGCAATGACATTCTTAATACTTTGAACATCTCTAACATCTAAAGTAAGAAGTGGAAAAACAGAATTTACTATTTTTTTAGGATTTCTACTCGTTCCATAAACGGCAAAACCTTTCTCATGAAGATATTCTCCAATAGATTTTCCAATCCCTGATGAACTGCCAGTAATAAGTACAACTTTTTTCATAGTTTCATTTGGATGAACAAACTGATTTCGTTCAAAGTTATATTACAAATTTATGATATAATTTCAATTCCCAATCCAGGTTTTTCCGATAAATTAATTTTTCCGTTTATTATTTTACTTCCATTGGCAAAATCATTAGCAACAAGATTAGCACCGTCTAAATCAGCATAGTCACAAAGTGGTGCCAAAACTGAACCAGCTGAAATTCCAATAGTAGATTCGGTCATACAGCCAATCATAATTTTAAAATTTAATGCTCTTGCTTTTTTTATCAATTGAAAAGCTGGAGTTAATCCACCACATTTTACTAATTTAATATTGATACTTTTGTAATGTGGTTTCAATCTTTCTAACGAAGTTTCATCTTGAAAATCTTCATCAGCCATCCAATTAGAATGTAAATTAGCATTTAAAATTTCATACTTATCTTGCCCTTTTTTCATTGGCTGTTCCAAATAAGAAAATTTTTTAGAAGAAATTTCATTTTGTAACCAAACACAGTCTTCCTTTTCAAAACTCCCATTAGAATCTAGTGCAATATCATAATTTAATTCAAGTAACAGTTTAATATCTTTTACATTAAAATGGTTGCACTTTACTTTAAATTTATTCCATGATGATTTTTTTATTTTTTCAATTTGAGAACCAATTGTAGCAACACTAATTGTTATTGAAGATTCTGGAAGTTGGTTTATTGTAACCGAATTTAAATCTAAAAAACTTTTATTCTCTAATTTGCCATACAAATCCCAATAAGCACAATCAAGTGCTGAACGTAGAAAACTATGTAGTTCTAATGTAGTAAGAAAGTTGTAAAAATCGTTTGGAGGAATAAAACTTTGAGTTTCAATTTTTTCTTTAATTGATTCTAATTTTTTAACAAATTGGATTAAATTTATTTGATAATAGTCAATTGCAGTACATTCTCCATATC